>JACRMK010000064.1 GCA_016235055.1 Chloroflexota bacterium
ATTCTTAGGGGAGGTGCGCGGCGGCTGCGCCGCCGCGCACCTCCCCGTTAGCTTTTCCCCTTCTCCCCCGCGCGCGCGGGGGAGAAGGGGCAGGGGATGAGGGGGCATATTGGCAGCCGACTCCAAAATGAGAATTGCTGGATAGCGCGCCAGCCATTCAGCCTTTGACGTACGACAACTTCTCCGCGATCAACCCGTCCTCGATGCGGTAGAGATCCACGCCGCGCACGTGCCCGCGCGCGCCGTCGAGCCCCACCCAGTCGTACCGCCAGCGCATGACGCAGCGCGGCCCGGCGGTGAAGATCTCCTCGGCGCTGATCCGGCATGCGCGCGAGCTGCGAAAGAACGACTCCCAGAAGCTGCGCACGGCGGCCTGCCCGGCATAACGCGCGCCGTCCGGCGGCGGATCGGTGTTCTCGAACGCACAATCCGCCGTCATGCGCTGCATCATGCCGTCCAGATCGCGCGCATTGAGCGCGTCATTGAACGCCAGCACAAGCGCCACGACGCTCTGTTCTGTTGCATCCATCGCGCCACCCTCCCGTGCGAATGCCTGGAAAAAAGACTCCCGAAGCGCAGTGCTTCGGGAGTCGGCCGTTGCGGGTGCCGGCAGACGGGCTAGACCAGCGCCTGCTCCGTCTGCGGGTCGAACACGTGCATGTTGTCGAGGTTGATCGCCAACTCGAGATCCTGCCCGGGGCGCGCCTGCGTGCGCGGGTCAACGCGCGCGACAAACGCGGTGCTGCCCACGAGCAAGTTGATGATGATTTCGTTGCCCATCAACTCGGTCAAATCGACCTTGGCCGTCATGTAGGCCGGGGTGATGCCGACGGGCGCCAGACCGCGGTCATGCAGGTCTTCCGGGCGGATGCCGAACTTGACCGGTTTGCCGGCGTACGCCGACAACTGGGCCTTGCGCGTTTCCGGCACTTCGAGCCGGAAGGAGCCGCCATCGATGAACAGCTTGGAGTCCTGCTTGACGAGCGTCGCATCGGCGAAGTTCATGGATGGCGAGCCGATGAAGCCTGCCACGAACATGTTGGCCGGGTGATCGTACAGGTTCTGCGGCGAATCGACCTGCTGCAGCAGGCCCTGGTTCATGACCGCGATGCGCGTGCCCATCGTCATCGCCTCGACCTGGTCGTGCGTCACGTAGAGGAACGTGGTGCCGAGGTTGCGGTGCAGCTTGATCAGCTCGGCGCGGGTCTGCACGCGCAGCTTGGCGTCAAGATTCGAAAGCGGCTCGTCCATCAGGAAGACCTGCGGCTTGCGCACGATCGCGCGACCCAGCGCGACGCGCTGGCGCTGACCGCCCGACAGTTCCTTCGGCTTGCGCTGGAGCAGATGGCCGATCTGCAGGATATCGGCGGCATCCTTCACGCGCGAGTCGATTTCGGCCTTGGGCGTCTTGCGCAGCTTGAGGCCGAACGCCATGTTATCGTACACGCTCATGTGCGGGTACAACGCATACGACTGGAAGACCATGGCGATGTCGCGGTCTTTCGGCGCCACGTCGTTGACGACGCGCTTGCCAATCAGGATGTTGCCGCCGCTGATTTCCTCCAGGCCGGCCAGCAAGCGCAACGCCGTGGTCTTGCCGCAGCCCGACGGGCCGACGAGCACCAGGAACTCCTTGTCCTGGACTTCCAGCGACAGGTCGTTGACGGCCGTGACGACGCCTTCCTTGCCGCGGCCCTTGAACTGCTTTACCACATGTTCGTACGTAACGCTTGCCATGGTGTTGTGACTCCTCGTAAAGGGGGCTGAACAGCCGCATTATAGAGAAATTGCGCTTGCAGGTCAAACCGATTTGGCAGGCGTTCGCCGCTCATCGAACCCATGGGCGAACGGGACGCCAAACGCAGCGACGGCGACGAACGACAGCCCGGCGAGCCATGCGACCGTCAGCAGTGCCTGGGTGATCGCCCAGCGCAGCGGGTCGAAATCCTTCAGGAACATCATGATGTACGATGGCTCCAACCGGGTCAGATTCTGCCCGATCATTGCGCCCCACGCGCCCAGTAGCGCGCTCTGGCCTAAGGGGTGATTGTACATCAGATGACCATCCACCGCGAAGGAGAGCGAGACGAGCCAGCCTAAGGCGGCCAGCCCGGCGAAAACGGAGCGAAACCGCCAGGTTCGCAGCCGGTCGAGCGCCAGCGCCAGCGGGTGCGCCAGCACCGGCAGCAACGGCGCCAGGTAGCGAGCAGGCGGGCACCACTCGCCCCACCAGTAGCGGTATTGCACGATCAGGATGAAGTATGGCGCGCCGACGATCAGCGGCCAGCCGATGACGCTGCGCCACGCACGCCTCCGGCGCAGCAGCGGCACGGCGGCCAATGCCAGCAGATAGACCGGCGCGTGGTTCAGCAGCCCCCATTGCTGGTCGAGCCAGATGCCGAAGAACGCCCCGATTATCTCCTCCGGCGTACCGGAACCGGAATGGTCGGCGTAGTTCGGAAACGGCGAGGCGTAAACGTACAGGTTATAGGCGGTGAACAAAGCGGCCGATGCCAGCAGGATCGCAAGTCCCGGCGCGATGGCCGGCAGGCGTTCGCGCAATGCGTGGACAAGCGGCCGGCCACGCAGCCACTGCCACTCCTGCACAGCCAGCCAGAGGCCAAAACCGGCCACGACGAACAGGAAGCGCGCATGCAGCCACGGTAGGAACGCCAGGCAGATGCCGGTCAGCAGGCGCTGGCGCGCACCGGCGCGCCGCACGTCACGCAACGAACGGTAGGCGTATACGATCAGCAGCGCCGCCGGCGCCTCGGGGAAGATCAACTCGGAATACGTGAAGAACGGCGTGGCGAAAGCCAATGCCAGCCACACGGCGATGCCGGTGCGCGTGCTGCCGGTTACATCGCGGGCCAGCCAGAACAGGTTGAGCGCCAGCAGCGCGCCAACCAGGTTCAGCGTGTGCGCCGCGCCCGCCCAGCCCGCCAGCGCGTAGCCCGCCGCAATCAGGACCGGCACGCCGAGTGCGTGCTTGGACACCAGGATCGGCTTTGGCGTGACAGCTTCGTGGCGCGGGTATAGCTCGCCCGGATAATAGGCGCTATAGTCGAGATTGTCGAAATTATTGGTCAGCTCGAAATCGCCGTCATGCACCAGCGAGTGCGCAATAAGCAGGTAGTACGGCTCGTCGCCGGTCGGCCAGCGCACGGTGTCGATCAGGTGCGCGGTTGATACGGCGTAGAGGGCAAGCGAGACGAGGAAGACGCCGAGCGACAGCAGGCGCGCTTTCATGCGGAGGCGAAGCGGTTTCGCGCCAGCGTGGCGGCCAACCGGATCGCCGCAGCCATGCTCTGCGGGTTGGCGCGCCCCTGCCCGGCGATATCGAACGCGGTGCCGTGGTCGGCGGAGGTGCGAATGAACGGCAGGCCGAGCGTGACCGTGATGCTCTCGTCGAAGCCGTATGTCTTGATCGCGATATGCCCCTGGTCGTGAAACATCGCCACGAGGCAGTCGAACTCGCCGCGCACCGCACGGAAGAAGATCGAGTCGGCGGCGAACGGCCCGCGCGCGTCGATGCCTTCGGCCTGCGCGTCCTGCACGGCGGGCGTGATGCTGTCGATCTCCTCGCGCCCCATCAGCCCGCCTTCGCCGTTGTGCGGGTTCAGCCCGCAGACGCCGAGGCGCGGGCGCGCAAAACCGAGCAGTCGCATGCCGTGATGCGTGGTGCGGATGGTGTGCAGGATGTTCGGGCGCGTGATGCGCTGCAGCGACTCGGCCAGCGACGCGTGCTGTACCACATGCACCACGCGCATCGTGCCGCTGATGAGTATGGTCGCCACCGGCACGTTGCCGCCGATTTCCTGATACAACTCGGTGTGGCCGATGTAGTGGACGCCGCCTGCGCGCATCGCTTCTTTGTTGAGCGGCGCGGTGGCGATGGCGTCCACCTGGCCGGTCATCGCCATTTGCCCGGCGCGGATCGCAAACTCGGCGGCCGCCTTGCCCGCGACAGGCGACAGTTGCCCGCGCGGCGCGTCGGCAAGACCGAGGTTGCCCAGATCGATCAGTTCGAGCGCGCCATCGAACGGCGGCACGCCGATGGACGCGACCGGCCGCAACGCCAGCCCTGGCGCATACAACGCGCGGTCACGCTCGGCGACCGCCAGGCTGCCGACAATGACGGGGCGGCAGGCCGCGCGGACGTCATCGAGCGCCAGCGCCTTGAAGACGACCTCGGGGCCAATGCCGCACGCGTCACCGAGCGTGATGGCAACCGTCGGGAGCGCGCTCATGGCTAGAACGGCAGGCCCTTGACGCCCATGGCGCCTTTGAGTCCGGCGATTTCTCCGGCATGGCCGCAGCCATGCGTCGAAATAGAGACCAGCACGCGCGAAACGGGCCGCATGTTACCGAAGACCGCCACCTCGCGGTCGAGTTCGGCGGGTGTGAGCGTCTCCACATAAGCCTCGGCGGCGGTCATCACGGCTGCGGCGTATTCGCGAAAGGCGGCCAGGTCGGGGATATTGACGGCCCAGTCGCGCCCGATCTGCGCGGTGATGCCGAGTTTCGCCTGCCACACGCTCTCCCACAGGCGCGGTTTGCCGAAGATGGCGGTCTGGATGAAGTAATCCTCGGCTCCGATGGTGTGCGCGTACGCTGCGGCAATCGTGTTCGCGTCGTCGCCAACCTTGCGGTTGACCATCTCCTGCGGCGTGTTTTCGATGGCACTGTTCATCAGCGAGTGCGCCGATTTGATCTGCAGTGCGATGAAATCTTTGGCTTCCACCTGTTCACTCCCGGGCTGCCGTGCGTCTGCGCGGATGCAGTGCGATGGCAGCGTGTATGAAGCGGCGGGCGGGCGCCTGGCGCGCCCGCCCGCCGGCGCGCAATCACGGCGCGTTATTCGTCGTCATCGTCCCAGGCATCGTCGTCAGCATCATCGTCGTCGTCGTCATCGACGGCTTCTTCTTCGTCGTCATCTTCGAAGAAGTCCTCGTCGTCGTCGTCGTCCCAATCATCATCGTCCTCTTCGTCGGCTGCTTCTGCCGGCTCATCGACGTCGACCGGTTTGCGGCGCGGCGCGGGGACTGCGACCCGGCTCAACGGGATCGAGCGGACGCCCGTCCGCGTCGAGCGGGCCGTCTGAGGGTTGCGAACCATGACCAGTTCCTCCTAATAAAGAAAAAAATGATGCGTCGGGATGCACCCGCGCGCGAATTCACGAAGCCTTGACCGCGGCGCGCTCCTGCTCGACGAGCAGGCGGCGCAGGATTTTGCCGGATGCCGACTTCGGAATCGAATCGACAATCGCCAGCCGGCGGATCTTCTTGTGCGGCGCGACCCGGCCGGCCACAAAGGCCATCAACTCGTCGGGCGTGGCGGCCCCCGGCGACTTCAACACCACAAACGCCTTCGGCACCTCGCCCGCCTCTTCATCCGGGCTCGGGATGACCGCCACGTCGGCCACCGCCGGATTCGCCAGCAGCACGCCTTCCAGCTCGGCGGGCGCAACCTGCATGCCCTTGTACTTGATCAGTTCCTTGACCCGGTCCACGACGAAGGTATGGCCCTCGTCGTCCACAAAGCCGACATCGCCGGTGTGCAGCCAGCCGTGCTTGTCCAGCGTGCTGTCCGTGGCGACCGTGTTGTTCAGGTAACCGCGCATGATGTTCGGGCCGCGCACGCAGATCTCGCCGCGCTGGTTCGGGCCGAGCTCCGCCCCGGTGGATACGTCGATGATCTTGCACTGCATGTTGGGCAACAGGAAACCGGACGAGCCGGCTTTGATCTTGCCGGGAATGTCGGGTGTGACGTGGCTGGCCAGGCTCGTCTCGGTCATGCCATAGCCCTGCGTCACGAGGCAGCCGATGCGCTGGCTCGCCAGTTTCTGCACGCTTTCGTCAAGCGGCGCGGCGCCGGAGTTGATCAGCTTGACCGACTTGAGATTATACTTGTCCACCAGCGGGTGCTTGGCCAGCGCCAGGATAATCGGCGGCACCAGGTACAGATGTGTGATTTTGTACTTCTCGATCGTCTGCAGGAACTGCTCGAGATCGAAGCGCGGCAGGGTCACGCACTCGCCGCCCTTGTACATCGGGAAGTTCATCAGCACGACCATGCCGTAAATATGGTAGAACGGCAGCACGCCGAGCGTGCGGTCGCCCTTGTCGTACGACGTGATGCCATCGGCCTGGATCGTGATCGCCACCAGGTTGTGGTGCGTCAGCATCACGCCTTTGGGGCGGCCGGAGGTGCCGCTGGAATACGGAATCACCGCCAGGTCCTCGCGCGGGTTGATCTGCACCGGCGGCAGTTGCCCGTCGCTTTGCAGCAGCGAGGCGAACGGCGTCGCACCGGCCGCTTCGCCCAGCACAAAGATCTCTTTGACCGACGGCGACAGTTTGGCGGCGGCGGCCGCCTTCTCCAGAAACATCGGGATGGTCAGCAGGTACTTGGCCTGCGTGTCGTTCAACTGGAACGCCAGTTCTTCCGGCGTGTAGAGCGGATTCGCCGTCGTGACGACGCCGCCGAGCATGAGCGTGGCGTGAAACGCGACGGCGTACTCGGGCAGGTTCGGCAGGCAGATGGCGAACACGTCGCCCTTGCCAAAGCCGCGTTTGGATAGCGACGACGCGATCAGGCGCGCGCCGCCGGCGACCTGCCCGAACGTCAGCGTGCGGCCGCTGGGTCCGTCGATCAGCGCGGGTACATCCTTGTTCTCCATGGCTTTCTGCAGGATGAGCGCATGGTACGGGATGTCCGGGATCGTTCGATCGGGGTAGGGGCTCGTGAAGATCATGCGGTTCTCCTTGTCATGATGGGGGCGCCGGATTTACGCGCCCGTGAAGACGGCTGTGCGCTTCTCCAGCAGCGCCCGAATTCCCTCTTCGCCATCCGCGCTCTCGAACAGTTGCTGGAGCAACTCGCGCTCGAGCGCGATGCCTTCGGCGGCCGTGCCGTCCAGACCCGCCTGAACCGCGCGCTTGATGGCGCCGACCGCTTTGGCCGCGTGCTGCGGCGGCAGGAACTGCCGCGCGTACTCCATCACGGCATCGTCGTAGCCGTCCTCGTCGCAGACGCGGTTGACCAACCCGATTGTCAGCGCATGGTCCGGCGTGACCGACCTGCCTGTGACGAGCATCTCCATCGCGCGGCTCTTGCCGACCAGCCGCGGCAGGCGCTGGGTGCCGCCCGCGCCCGGCATCAGGCCGAGATTGGCCTCCGGCAGACCCAACTGCATGCGCTCGCCACGCTTGGCGACACGCAGATCGCAGGCCAGCGCCAGTTCAAGCCCGCCGCCCAGCGCGGTGCCGTTGAGGGCGGCGATGGTCAGCTTCGGCGTGGCCTCCAGCCGGCTGAACGTCTCGGAAGCAAACAGCGCCATGTGGTAGCGCATGCGGGCGCTGGCAGCGGCGAACTGCCGGGCGTCGGGGCCGGCGCTGAAGAAGCGCTCGCCCGCGCCGCGCACGACGACGACCCAGACGCTGTCGTCACCGCGCGCACGCACGATGGCCGCGTCCAGCTCGCCCAGCAGATCCAGCGTGTACGCGTTGACCGGCGGGTTGTTCAGTTCGAGCACGGCGACCGCGCCAACGGCCGTGTAGTTCACCAGCGGCATGAGACCTCCCGGGACAGCGCTAGATGATCTCCAGAACGTCGCGCGCGGGCAGCAGCGGGAACGGCGCCGACGGCAACGACTGGTACCAGTACGCGACCGAAGAAACGTCATCCTGCAGCGGCAGGTAGCGGCGGTCGGCGCGCCAGCCGATCATCTGGATCGTCACGCGCACGTCCAGCGCGAAGCGGATCGGGTCGGCGATGTGCCAGCGGTACGCGCCGAAGCGCATCTGCGAGCGGTACAGACCGTCAGGGCGCAAGACCTGTGACAACCCGGCATACGGCGTGGTGTACTCGCGGTAGCCGCCGTTCTCCTTGCCGAGATCCCAGTTATACGAGCCGCAGAAGTAATCCTCGGTGCCCGTGCCGCAGATCGTCGGGAACTCGCGGTCGCCGTCCATGTAAAACTTGATCTCGCCCTCGCCCCACCACCCGCTGTTGTTGACGCCGACCGCCATATAGGTGCCGACGTAGTGGCCCTGCCCGCGCACGCCGTCCAGAATCGTGACCACCTCGCCGTACGGGACCGGGTTGGTGCGCCGAAACTGCGCGTGGAAGTAGGCCGCGTCGTCCGGCACATCGGTCAGGGCGTAGGTGATCTGGTAGTAGAGCGTCATCGGCTCATCGCCGAGATTGGTCAGCGTCATGCGGCAGCGCTTGCGGAACGGCATCTCCCAGTACGTGTTAAGCCCGCTGCGCGGATTGACGCAGACCGCCAGCGACGACACCTGCGCGTACTGGCCCCAGCCGTTGGCGAAGAAGTCGCCCAGCGGGCACTCGACCGATGGGGTCGTCTGATCGTCCCAGTAAATGCGCAGGATGCAGTAACGCCAGGTGCCGGTCGGCGTCATCCAGATATGCTGGATGGCGCCCATGCCGGCCATATCGGCCAGCGTGCGCGTTTCTTTAGCCTGAATGCGGATCGATGGCGAGATCTTCCAGCCGCGCCCCAGTCCGGTCGCGTGCTCCAGGCCCGTGCCCTCGGTCGCCATACCGCCCGCGCCCTGCTCGCCGCTGAAGTTCTCCGGGCTGATGGAGCGTGTCTGCGCGCGCGACAGGCGCGACAGATTGCCCATGTGCATGCCCAAACCGTTGAACATTGCCGTCTCCGAATGGCCGCTAACGGGCCGCTTCAATCAGTTTCTGGAACTCCTCGAACGGGTACGCGCCCATCACCGGGCGGCCGCCGACCAGGAAGACCGGGGTGCTCTGCACGCCGATCGATTCCGCAGACAAGGTCTCGGCCTTCACGACCGCTTCGAACTTGCTCGAATCCACGCAGGCGTTGAAGCGCGCCGCGTCGACCTTAAGCTCCGTCGCAAACCCTTTCAGGTTGTCTTTGGAAAATGCGCCCTTGTTCTCGCCCTTCTGGTGCGTAAACAGGTAGTCATGATACTCCCAGAACTTTCCCTGCTCGCCGGCGCACTCGCTCGCCTCGGCGGCCCACTGTGACTCAGCGCCAAGAAAAGCGAAATGCACGTAGCCCAGCCGGACGATGCCCTTCTGGATATACTGCTGGTCGATCTGGCGCGCCGCGCCAGTGGCGAATTGCCCGCAGTATGGTCACTGGAAGTCGCTGTATTCCAGCATCGTGACCGGCGCTTTCGGATCGCCCCGGTAGTGCCGGACCGATCCGTAGATCAGATCCAGCATGCTGCCGCCCGATCCGGGTGTTCCACCGACTGGCGGCGCGACAACCGGCGCCGGCGCCGGAATGAGCAGCGGGCGCGCGCTGAAGCCTGCGCCAAAGCCAAGCACGAGCAGGATCAGCCCGACGCCGATCGTCGCGATCCAGTTCGTGCGCTCGACGATAACCGGCTCGACTGGCGCGGGCAACGGATCGGGCAAGTCCAGGCCGGCCAGTGGCGTGCCAGGTGTGTCGGCTGGTTGGCTATCAATAGGCTCAGTCATAGGCTATAGCATCTCTCGCAGTTCGTCCGGCTCAATGCCGGCTTCGCGTAAAATCGAGCGGAGCGTCCCGACAGGCAATGGGCCACGATGGAACGGCACCGTGACACGCCTGCGGGATGCGGGATGAAAGTATATCTGATGACTCCCTTTGCTTCGCCGCAACTTGAAGCCTCGCTGTTCCAGAACGCTGATGACGGCTTGCGACGTGAGCGCCGGCAGCTTAGGCATGAGCAGAAACCAGCAGGGTGTATTCTAGCGTCTGATCATCGCTGGGCACTTCGGCTCCATCTTCCAGCAATGTTTCGAGATAGAGTTCGATCGCTTCCTGCGCCATCTGGCGCGCCTCTTCAACGCTTTGGCCGTACGTGATACAGCCCGGCAGTGAAGGCACGCTCACCGTGTAGCCGCCCTCCGGCTCCGGCCGTAGCAGGATTCGATAGCTAAGCACTTTCATACCGGCCCTCGCTCCCTGGCTGGGCGGCGGCCAGCCGCTCGCCGTACTGCTGCTTGTAGTATTCCAGATACTCGCCGGACTTGATCGGCCGCCACCACCAGTCGTTCTGGCGGAACCAGTCGACGGTCTCGCCGATGGCCGCCTCGAAGTCGCGGCGCGGCGCCCAGCCGAGCGCGCGCAGCTTGGCGGTATCGAGCGCGTAGCGGCGGTCGTGGCCTTCGCGGTCGCGCACACGCCGGATCAGCGATTCCGGCTTGCCGAGCGCGCGCAGCATCAAGCGGATCACATCGATGTTGTGCTGCTCGTTCTCGCCGCCGATGTTGTATGCCTCACCGAGCCGCCCCTGGTGCAGCACGACGTCGATGCCTTTGCAATGGTCGAGCACGTGCAGCCAGTCGCGCACCTGCAGGCCGTCGCCGTACATCGGCAGCGGCTGGTCGTCGATGGCGTTGGTGATGAAAAGCGGCAGCAGCTTCTCCGGGTACTGGTACGGCCCGAAGGTGTTAGAACCGCGCGTGATGACGACCGGCAAATTGTACGTCGTGAAGTACGAGCGGATCAGCAGTTCTGCGCTCGCCTTGCTGGCGGCGTATGGCGAGTTCGGCAGGAACGGGTCGCTCTCTTTCGAGTACCCTTCCGGCACATCGCCGTACACCTCGTCGGTGGAGATCTGATGATAGCGCTCGACCTTGAACTGCCGCGCGGCCTCCAGCAGAACGTAGGCGCCGTAGATGTCGGTCCTGACGAACGCGTCGGCGCTCAGAATCGAGCGGTCGACGTGCGACTCGGCGGCGAAGTTGACGATCGTGTCGATCTGATGCTGCTGCATGGCGGCGGCGACCGATGCCGCGTCGGCGATGTCGCCGCGCACGAAGGCGTAGCGCGGATCGTCGTCCACAGCGAGCAGATTCTCGACGCGCCCGGCATACGTGAGCTTGTCGAAGACGACGATGCGGTAGTCCGGGTATTTGCCGAGCAGATAGCGGACGAAGTTCGAGCCGATGAAGCCCGCGCCGCCAGTGACCAGAATGTTGCGCAAAGCAGGAGTCCTCGCTGAGGTAGCGCGATTATACCGAAAAGCGGGTGGAGCGCAAACGCCCCGGGCTGCCGGTCGCGCGCGGCCGCGGTTATGCGCGTCCGCGTGGCGATTATAACACGCCCGTATTTCGCCAACAAACGCGATTGTCCATATAATCGAAGCCGATGCCCCCACTTCAAGGAGATGCCATGCGACCGTTGCACGGCGTGCGCGTGCTGGACCTGACCCGCCTGCTGCCCGGCCCGTTCTGCTCGCTGATGCTGGCCGACCTCGGCGCGGATGTGATCAAGATCGAAGACCTGCTGCTGGGCGACTATCTGCGGCAGGGCGCGCCGCGGGTGACCGCCACGCAGGGCATTCACTTCATGGCGCTGAACCGCAACAAGCGCAGCCTGAAGATGAGCGTGCGCCCGAAGGAAGGCAAGGCGGTCTTTGCGCGCCTGGTCGAGCGCGCCGATATCGTGCTCGACGGCTTCCGGCCGGGACGGCTCGACCGGATGGGCATCGGCTATGAGGCGATGAGCGCGCTGAACCCGCGCATCATCTACTGCGCGATCAGCGGCTACGGCCAGGACGGCCCGTACCGCGACCGGGCCGGGCACGACCTGAACTACCTGGCGCGGGCGGGCCTGCTCGACCTGTTCGGCGCGCTGGGCGGCGACCCGCTTCCGCTGCCGGTGCAAATCGCCGATCTGACCGGCGCGTACCTGGCCGCCATCGGCGTGCTGGCGGCGCTCGTCGCGCGCGCGACGAGCGGACGCGGGCAGTTTGTGGACATCAGTATGATGGATGGCGTGCTGCCGTGGCTGCCGATGGTGCTGCCGCAGTTCATGTACGACCGCCAGCGCGTGCGGCGCGGCGAGACGGCGCTGGGCGGCGGCCTGGCATGTTACAACGTCTACCAGTGCGCGGACGGCGAGTGGCTGGCGCTGGGCGCGCTGGAACCGCAGTTCTGGGCGACGTTCTGCAAGATGATCGACCGCGAGGACCTGAACGATAGACGGCAGGACATCGGCGAGGCCGCCGCGCCGACGATCGAAACGCTGCGGACGCTCTTTCGCAGCAAGACGCGCGCCGAGTGGCTGGCGTTCTTCGGCGACGCCGACGTGTGCGTGGACCCAGTGCAGACGCTGGCCGAAGCAGTGGAGGACCCACACCTGCGGGCGCGCGGCATGTTCGCCGCAGTTGAGTACCCGCAGGCGGGCACGATTATGCAGGTGGCCTCACCGCTGAAGCTGAGCGGCAGCCCGGTGCCACGGCTGGAGCCGTCGCCGGAGTCCGGCGAGCATACCGAGGTGATTCTGCGCGAGGCGGGCTACGACGACGCCGCGCTGGCCGAACTGCGCGCGAAGAAGGTCATCGAGTAACGGCGGTATCCGCGAATAACGCGAATCGGCGCGAATAGAGACGTTTCCCTCTCATGTCCGCGAGGTGTTCGATGCTGCGCTGCCAAGTCATCATGGCGCTCGTGCTTGCTGTAGCGGGCTGCGCGTTCGTGCTGCGCGATACACCCCAGCCTACTCCGACAGCGATTGTTACGCCCGAGCATCCCTACGTTGAGCGAAAGCCACCCACTACACCCGAAAGCATACCGACACTGGCGAACACTATCGGAGACCCTAGGATTACCGAGCTTCAAGCGCTTGGCATTATTCTGTCTGGTTTGCACTGCGAACCGACGATCATCGGCACCACCCATTGCAACGTTAGCGTTGCATCTTATGTCACGCTTGATCGATTTGTCACCGCCGTTGGGCAGCCAGACAAAGTTGGTTCGACCGTTTTTAGTCCAGTAGAATTCATTAGACTCTATTCAAAATAGGCATTGGATCGCTTGTGGCGATAGCGTCGTCTGGTCCGGCGAAAGTTATGCAATGCGGTAGCAATACTCATCACCAGGTCTGACAACCCCGCGGCGAAATTGCGAAAGCGATCCTTGG
>JACRMK010000065.1 GCA_016235055.1 Chloroflexota bacterium
GGCTGCGCCGCCGCGCACCTCCCCGTTAGCTTTTCCCCTGCTCCCCCGCGCGCGCGGGGGAGCAGGGGCAGGGGATGAGGGGGCATATTGGCAGCCGACTCCAAAATGAGAATTGCTGGATGCGGGCGCATGGCCATGCGCCCCTACGCGGGCATGACGGGTTGTTGGCCCAATAGCCGCCCCAGAACTGAAATACACCCTTTCACTGTTCCCTGTTGCCGTTCACGTTCCCTGGTGTTACACTCGTCTTGTCATGCCACTGATCACGCGTTGGTACGTCAAGACCGCTCTGCTCTACTTCGTCGCCTCGCTTCTGGTCGGCCTGCTGCTGATGGCACAGGCCGTGGTCGAGTTGCCGGACATTGTTGGCGTCCTGACGCCGGTATACTTCCACCTGTTTATGCTCGGCTGGGTGGCGCAGTTGATCTTCGGCGTCGTGTTCTGGCTGTTCCCGACGTTATCCAAAGAACGGCCGCGCGGCAGCGAGCGCATGGCCTGGGCCGTCTATGCCCTGCTTAACGCCGGGCTGCTGATGCGAGTCATCGCCGAGCCGCTCAACGCGCAGAATCCCGGCGCGTTGTGGGGCGGGCTGCTGGTGCTCTCCGCGCTACTGCAATGGGTGGCCGGGCTCGGATTTGTCGCGAATACGTGGGGCCGCGTGAAAGGCAAGTGACGTGCCGCGCCTGACCCGACTGTGCATGCGCGCCGCGCTGGTCTACCTCGGCCTCGGCTTCACGTTCGGCGCGCTGATGCTGGCCGATAAAGGCGTGCCATTTGCGCCGTGGCTGCTGCAGCTCCTTCCGCTGCACATCGAGGTGCTGCTGTTCGGGTGGACGGTGCAGATGGTGATGGGCGTCGCGTTCTGGATCATGCCGAAGTTCGGCCGCGGCACATCGCGCGGCCGCGAGCGGTTCGCATGGGCCGCTTTTTTCCTGCTGAATGCCGGCGTCTGGCTAGCCGGCGCCGGGGAGTTGAGCGGGCTGCCGGCCGCGGTGACGCTCGCGGGGCGACTGTGCGAGGCGGGCGCTGCCGCCTGCTTCGTGTTCCACGCCTGGCCGCGCGTCAAGCCGATGCTGGATGGACGCTAGGTGGGAGTCCGCGGAGACACGCGCACAAAAAAAGAGCGGGCGCCGCGCGGCGCCCACTCAGTTTGTTGCAAACCGACCTTCCGTTTATCGGAGGATCGCGGGCAAGTACAGCCACTTCGTATTGATCAACTTGGCGACCGCCGCATTCGCATCGAGCAATCCCGCGCCGACGGAGTTGAGATTGCCGCCGCTCATCGCACGCGCCGAGGTCTGCAGGATCATCTGCGCGGTGCCGCGCGAGAGCGGTTTGCCGAGCGCATTCGCTTTCTGTTTCAACAGCGCGGCGATAGCGGCCGCATGCGGCGCGGCCGCCGAGGTGCCGTAGAAGCGGTAACAGCCGGAACTGAACCCGCCGAAGAACGTATTGCAGCCGCCATCGGTCGCGGTGAAATCCGGCTGCTGGATGGTCTCGGTCGGGATCGCCGCCGCCGGCGTGGTATTGACGACCGGTCCGAAGTAATGGGCGGCCGGGCCGCGCGCGCTGTAGCCTTCCGGGTTGTTGTCGTCATTGTACGGCGCGGCCGCCACGCTGAACGCGTCGCGGTTGGACGTATGGCCCATGATCGTGGGGCCGACGATGTCTCCGCCCGCCGATGTGGCCGGTGACACATTGCTCAAGCCGCAGTTGCAGTTCGTGAACAGCACGACCTTGAGCCGCGGCGTGGCAGCGCCCGAGTAGCGCGACACACTCACATGCAGGTTCACCGGAACGCCGCTGGAGTTTCCGTAGTACATGTATTCAAAAGGTTGCTGGGTGGTTCCCGGATTGTTGTTCAGGCTGGACACTAACACCGTGCCGGCGTCGTTCGTCAAATACGCGTCCAGATCGGTAGTGACGCCGTACCACGGTTCGGCCCACTGCAGGACGACCCGCACGGCGTAACCGGAGGCCAGCGTGAAGTCGAGACTGTTCTGTGTGCCGCCGCTCGGGTTGAAGTTGTGACACGACGGATCGGTGACACCGGCGCGGCAACTCGTCGGCCGGTAGGCCGGCGCCTCGTTTGAAGCCACATTGTTGCCCCCGACAATCACGTTCACGTTGGTCGCGGCCGTGAAGTACAGCGCTCCGGTCCGCACCGTGTCGGAGATCGCCACGGCCGGGATGCCGTCCTGAAAATACGGCTCGGCAAAATAGATGACGTCGTCGACAATCACGCTCGCGCCGGCCGCCTTGAGCGCGCGAATGTGGTCGCCGAACGCGACCTGGCCGCCATTCGCCGTCGCAAAGCTCAGCGTCGCCGCCGGGGCCAGGTCATGGACGATCTGCGCCATCGCACGGCCTTCATCGGTCGTGGTACTCTCGTACAGCACATTGACAGGCGTCGTGTAACCACACGTGTTGGTCGCACCGGGCAAATCGCCGCTCGTCACGTCGGCGGACGCGCCGAGGTTATCGTTGAATGAGTCCGACAGCACGCCGACCTGCACGCCCGTTCCCGTGAGTGAGTAGTTTGAGCGCGCCAGCGCCGCGCGCAGTTGCGTGTCACCTTCGGACACCGCCGTGCCTTGCGGGCAGGTGGAAGCCGGGCCGGCCGGGCTGGCGTACCCGGCATGGCCGACAATCGGCGCCAGCGCTTCCTGCACGCTCTGGGTCGCGGCCAATGCCTCAATCTCAGTCAAGCGCGCCGGATCCAGGTAGGCCGCGATGGTCGCGTAGCGCTCCGAGATGTGTGTAATATCTGCACCGGCAGCGCGCAAGGCTTGTTGATAGGCCGGCGATAGATCGTCGGAGCGTATTTCGGCCAGCAGACGCCCCTGCGCATCGCGCACCAGACTGCCCGGCCCGGCCGGCGCCGTACTCAATGCCTGCGCTTGATCAATGGCGGACGCCGCGCGCAGCGACGGCGCGCGCGCAAGCATCGCCAGTCGCGCCGACAGCTTGCCATCCGCTTTAACGGCGCGCGCGCCAACGAGCGGGGTCGTGGGCGGCACCCGCGTTTCGGCGGCGGCGCTCCCGAACAGCGCGAAGGCGACGATCGCACTTGCAACGAGCCCGATATAGAATCGTTGGCGCACGCTAATACTCCTTGGCCGAATCGAACCGGCGACCTTTGAGGGCATACATCACGGATACGCAGACGGCTTGGGCTGCGGCACGGCACCACCAGCCGGCCCATCCCCGAAGCCGGGCGCCAGCTCCTCTTGCACGCTGAGCACGGCGGGTAGATCGGCGATGGTGTTCAGAGCGTCCATCGATACAAACGCACTCACTTGCTGATAGCGATCCGAGACCGACGTGATGTGTACGCCGAGATGCTGTAAGGTTTCCTGGGTTCTCGTCGATACATCGCTGGCGCGTATCGTGACGAGCACACGACCGTTGGCGTCCAGTACCAGGCTGCCGGGGCCTTGCTCCGGCAACGAGAGTGCGCGGGCAAGCACAGCGGCCGGTGCGGCGCGCAGTGCGGGCGTCGAAGCGAGCATTTGAAGGCGCGGCGTCAGCTTGCCACCCGGTTTGGCCGGCTGCGATATTACGGTTGCGGTCGCTGTCGCACCGGGCGATGACGCCGGTGCCACGGCCGGTGTCGCGCACGCCGCGAGACTTGCCAGCGACAACACGATGGCCGACCAAGCAGGCAGCTGCCGGAAGTGCATACGGATACCAACCCTTCGCGCAATTCGGTCCGGCCCACTTCATAATTATACCATGTTGACCCGGCGCGAAACACCGCGCGCGTCATATTCCGCCGCCGCGGTGTTCGGGGGCTGCCTATCCGGCCTGTACCGACTGCGTGTGGCGCGTCAAACAAAACGCCGCCATGCCAGTCGCTCGGACTGGCATGGCGGCATTGTCGCACCGATCGCGCGACTACGACGCCGGAACCGGCGTCATGTCTTTCTCGCGGATGATCTCGTAGCGCGAGTGAATGTGCGCGGTCTTCTCCAGCATCGCATGCACGCCGCAGTACTTGGTGTTCGACAGCTCGACCGCGCGCGCAACCGACGCGTCGTTCACATCGCCATAAACGCGGTAGACGATCGTGATGTGCTTGTAGACCATCGGGTGATCGCCGGCGCGCTCGCCCTCCACGTAGACCTCCAGCCCCTTCAACGGCTCGCGCTTCTTGCGCAGCACTGACAGCACATCCATCGCCGTGCAGCCGGCCAGACCGGTCAAGAGCAATTCAATCGGCTTCGGGCCGCGATCTTCGCCGCCGCCTTCGCGCGACGCGTCAATGATGATCTTGTGGCCGGTCGTTGTCGTGCCCTCAAACGCCATGCCGTCCTTCCAGACCATCGTCGTATGCTGCTTTTCCGCCATGTCACTCCTTTCGCACCCGCGACGCCCGCGCGAGTCGTACCGCCAGAATAGAATCTACTGCATTGGATGCAACAACCATGCCGCTGGTTACATGCGCACTATGCTATCGGATATCAATCTTCATCTGCTCGAACTGCGCTTTGTCGATTTCGCCGCGCGCATAGCGCAGCTTGAGCACGTCGAGCGGCGACAGCACCGCAGCCGGGGGCTCTGCCGGGTTGTGCCCTGTGCGGAGCGAGATGGCCGTGCCAATGACCGCCACGACGATCAAGCCGAACAGGCCCATCAGTGCCAGGCGCCACAAGCCGATGACGGCGCCCCCGCCCATCATGCCGTATTCGCCGTACGCGCCCATCATCGCGCCATGCCCACGCGCCATGAGCGGGAAGCCGGCCACAAACACAACGGCACAGACCAGCGCCACGCCGATCAGACCGCCGATCCAGATTGTCGAGCTTTTCACAGTGAGCGCGCCCCCTGCCGCACATGAAACAGGGGCGGGAGGGCTTGTCCTGTTGCCTCCCGCCCCTGCGTCACTCGGGTGTCCGGCTTCATCCACCGTCTTGGCGATTATGGCACGATTATCTCATCGTCCAACTGATGAAGACGCTTAACGAGGCACCCACTTGACCGCGTCCCACGCAATCAGCCGCGAGAGACGCGTTTCACCGGTGATGTCGGACAGCGACACGAAATCTGCCGTGGCGCTGCCGGCAAACGTGTACGTGCCGAGCGAGACCCATTCGTCGTTGTACGCGCCCTGATTGATCACCTTCGACGTCAGGCCGCCCGCGTGCGAGATCCAGTACCGCGCGCGCCCGGTCGTCGTGTAGTTATACGGAATGAAGACGAACACTTCATACAGGCCCATGCCGGTGGATGTCTCCAGGTGCGGGTACCAGCGCGCCCAGTTGTAGCCCGCGCGCGCCCAGTCGTTGTTGCGCGTCCAATACAGCGAACCGCCAAAGCCTTCCGCGGCCGTGTGCCAGCCGGACGCCGATCCGCCGCGCACGAACCACGTCGAGGTGTTGTCTACCGTGGTGATACCCGCACCGATCGGGGCGAGCAACTCCCAGATCAGCTTGGCCGAGGCGTAGCCGGTGTTCTCGTAGTACTCCATCACCAGCGACACCGAGCTGCCCAGCGCCATATCGCCCGTATACGTTGTCGCCGGATGGTCGGTCCACTGATCAATGAGCAGATGCCCATCGACCCACAGCCGCACGCCATCGTCGGACGTGACCTTGAAGCGATAGTTGCCCGGCGTCGCCGGGGTAATGCCCGTCCAGCGCACCGAGAAGCCGTCGTTGCCGACGCCCACGCCGGGCGAGCCGATGCCCCAGTTGAAATTGATCGTCGGATCGTCGCGCACAAAGATCGGCGACCCGGTCAGCGTCATGTTGTCGAAGTACTCACCCCTCCAACCGGAGAGCGTCTCCGTAAGCAAAACCCACGAAAACTTGGCGACCGCAAAGCCCACGTTCTCGTAGTATTCGACCACGAGTTGGTGGTGTCCGGCCGGCAGCGTGTAATCGAACGTATCGGTCGTGACCGCGTGATCGTTCCAGCGGTTGAACACCTGAATGCCGTCGATTGAGACGCGCATGCCGTCATCCGAGACGGCGGTGAATCGATAGATGCCCGGCGTCAGGTCGACCGTGCGCGTCCAGCGTGCCGAGAACGTATCGACCGGCACACTCGCATCGGGCGAACCGGCGCCCCAGTCGTTGTTGATATCTGCTTCATCGCGTTGAAAGACGGGCACGCCCGCCAGGCTAAAGTTTCCGTAATAGTAAGCCTTCCACGTCGGGTCCGTATGCGTTGGGCCTGGTCCCTGCGCGTAGGTGGTCGCGCTAAACAGCAGGAAGAGTGCCAACGCCGGAAGCATACGCAAGATCCTCATCGCCGCAAGCTCTCCTTTCATAAGTGACACAGCGCTCGCCCTGACGCGTCGATCCTTTGTCGCGCAGTGACCGTCTGCAATAGATACCGAACCGGGCGGCGTATCATTACAGACAGCCGCCTTCAATAGTATGGTTCGGGTCCGTAGCGCGAATAAGGGGCAAATGTCACATTCTTGACGGGACACTCAGAGGTATCGAGTAGACAGTTTACGCGCCAACTCAACGCGCATCGCCCTTATTTGAACCGCAGGCTGGCGACAATCGAAGCGAACATCACATCGTAGTGTGCGAACATACTCGACGAGGCCGAACCATAGGAGAGCACGTAGGCGTAACCGCCGTGCGCGGACCAGACATCGTGCGTCCACCACCAGGGCGTGCCCCAGGTGCGCGCGTAACGTGCATCATAGCAGTCCGCCATGCCTTCGCAGGCGCTAAACACAAAGTCGCGCACCTGCGTAGTCGGCGCGGCATACGACTCGCGCGCTGCGCTTTCCAGGGTCGCGCCGGGCGACAGCGGCTTGCGCGCCAGCGTCACGGCGATGTCGTACTTCGTTCCGGGGCCGGCCGTGAGCGGGTCACCAAGCGCGATAACTTCGTTGACGCCCATATCGCGATAGCGACCGCCAAACCGGTAGCCGGGAAAGATCTCCGCCAACGTCTGGAAATTGGCCGGATACGTAAAGGTCAGATCGTCGTTTTCGAACCGGATCAGGGCGACTGTGGGCGGCGGCGTGGGGGATGCTTTCGGAGCGACCGTCGCGGTTGCTGTGGGGGTCGGCGGGCGGGCCGTAGGCGGCATGCACGCCAACGCGAGTTGTGCAATGCCCAGCCAAATGCCCACGACATACCAGGTCATCATGACTCACCTCCCGCAGGCGAACGCGAGAGTCGGGCCACGCCCGAGCTCCGCACAGGCATACGCAACGCCGATTATTCCATACGCCGCGAGTCGCGTTGAGGGTCGATTGCCACCGGCCACGCGGGACATCCGTCAGGTGGTGCCGGCGGTTCACAGGGGCCGCGTGTCGCGGCTGACCGGATCCGGATTGGACGGGGGGTTACGTTAGCGCGGGCGCATACTGCTCAAACCACTGTTCGACAAGTCGCCCTTTCGCGACCAGTTCATCGCTCTCAAAGCGGCGAATCTCGAACAGGTGCGCGACTTGCTCGTACAGATCCGGCATGCCGAGCATATCGACCAACTGTTCGCGGATCCACTTGTTGTACGCGATCGGGTACGTGCGGCGCGCGATGAAGAGCGCCTGCAGGAACTCGCGGTAGCCGTTGTAGAGCCGGTCGAACGCCTGGAAGTGCAGGTTGCGCTTGACGTACAGAGGAATGTGACGGAGATTGTCGAGACCGTACCGCCGTACCATCGCAAGCCGGTCGCGGCGCAGGGTCTCGGCATAGTAGGGCAGCCATTCGCGCTTGAGTCGTTCATAGAAATCGGTGCCCTGCCAGAGCGGCACACTGTACGCCATGAAATTGCCGACCTCAAGCTCAAAGTTATCGGGACCGGCCGCTTCATCGCGCTCTCGCGGTGCAAACCGTCCGTCGACAAAGTCGAGGTGGACTTCCGAATAGCGGCCCACCCGGCGCAGGTCGGCGATTGCGGAGTCCGATTCATAGAACGCCTCCCACTGCTTCTGCCACAACTCGCGGCGCATGCGCATCACGTCTGCGCGCGCGAAGACGACGATGTCGAGGCATGAATCGGGCACGGCCTTGCCGCGCGCGCACGAGTTGACGAGCAGCACCGCATCGACCGGGTATCCGCGCCGGAAGTGCTCGGTGATGACCTGCGCGGCGCGCTCGTGCGCAGCCGTGGGGTATGCCGGATTGAGCTTGAACATGCGGACGATTGTATATCAGGTCGCCGCGCGCTGCGAATCGCAGGGCAGCCAATGCCGGGGCCATTCTAAAGTCATAGTGCATCGCCATAATCCGACGAAGCGGGCGCTGAGCGGCACACAACGCCGTCGAAGCGCGCGCATCTTCCTGCCCTTCGACAGGCTCAGAGACCGGCTGCACAGAAACTTCAACTCATGTGAGGGGCCGGCTGTCCACGGCGCCACAGGTTGTCATGCCGGCGTGTCGTAAGCCGGCATCCACTCCCGCGCGCGTCCGACTGGCCGACAAGGATACGTCCGCTGGATTCCGGCTAAAAGCACAGCAATTCTCATTTTGGAGTCTGGCCACCAAGTTGCCCCCCTCATCCCCTGGCCCCTTCTCCCCCGCGCGCGCGGGGGAGAAGGGGAAAAGTGAATGGGGATTGGCGCGGCGGCTGCGCCGCCGCGCCAATCCCCCCGTACAAAGGCAAATTGAGAATTGCTGCTAAAAGCATGCCGGAATGACAGGCTGTACAGGTGTCGCACCAGCCTCTGTCCGCACGCACGTCGCTGCGGCGCCCTGGAATTCTCAGGGCACGATCGCCCAGTTTGTGAAGAGACTTTTGAATCGCCCCTGCCAATGCCAAGCCAATGCCCTGGTAACACGCGCCGTCCGGCAATAATAGTCGCACTAAATCGCACTGCTTCACGGACTGAAATCACTTGACAGCCGACTTCAACCCGTGTATATTAGCGCCTGTAGGACGAAGGGAATGCCAGTCAGATGAGCGCAGGGAACAAATGTCGCCTTCCGGCAAGAACGTCGTGCCGTCGGGCGCGTTTTATTTTCGGCGGCATCGAGTGGGCGCACCTCGACAGTCCTAACATTTACTGACACAAGGAGTGTCCCCCATGTCGGAAAATCGCGTGACCGGCACCGTCAAATGGTTCAACGCTGCGAAGGGCTACGGCTTCCTGGCTCAACCCGGCGGCGAAGACGTCTTCGTCCACTTCTCGGCGATCCAGTCCCAGGGTTATCGCACCCTTCAGGAAGGCCAGGCGGTCGAGTTCTCGATCACGACCGGCCCAAAGGGTTTGCAGGCCCAGAACGTTATTCCGCAATAGGCCTGCTGCGGGATCACCCGCTCAATGGTCATCGTCGCTGACAGCAGCTCCGCAAACCGGCAGCTGCTGTCTTCTTGTCCTCGCCGGGCCGTGTCACCTGTCCCCTGTTTTGCGGTACACCCCACCCTACCCGAATGCGGTGCAGGCACCACAATGAATCAGAGCGTGCGGCACACACTCTGCGGTCGCCCTCGTCTTTTTATACGGAGCCTGCTATGTTCACCCGTCGCCAGTTCCTGCGCGGTGCGATCACCGTCAGCGCCGCGGCGTTTGTCGCGCAACTGACCGGTTGCGCCCCGGCCGGCTCGCCAACGCCAACTGCCGTGCCGCCGACGATCACGCCGGAACCGCCGGAACCCACTGCCGCCACCGCGCCAGCGCCGACGGCAAGCAGCACGCCCGCAACGCGTGCCGCAACTGCATTGCCGACGAAAGCGCAGCCAACGCCAGTAGCCGCGGCGCCCACGGCGCCGGTCGGTACTTACCTGGCGGTCGCGCGCGGCGACGACCCGGCCGAACTGGCGCGGCGCGCCGTGCGCGCGCTGGGCGGCATGGAGCGCTTCGTCCAGAAAGGCCAGTCGGTGCTGGTCAAGCCGAACATTTGCGTTGCGTACCACGGCCCGGAGTATGCCGCCACGACGAACCCGCAGGTCGTCGCCGCCATCGTGCAGATGTGCCGTGAAGCGGGCGCGTCATCGGTCACGGTGATGGACTACCCATTCGGCGGCTCGGCCGATCAGGCGTACAAGATCAGCCAGATCGGCGACGCGGTGCGCGCCGCTGGCGGACAGATGGTCACCATGACCGCGCTCAAGTTCAAGGAGACCGACATCCCGGCGGGCAAAGACATCCACAAGTGGCCGGTCTACCAGGATGCGCTCAAGGCCGATGTGCTCATCGATGTGCCAATCGCGAAGCATCACAACCTGGCGCGGCTGACGCTGGCGCACAAGAACCTGATGGGGCTGATTCAGAATCGCGAGAGCATCCACTCCGGCATCGGTGAACGGCTGGCGGACCTGGCCACGCTGTTCAAGCCGCGCCTCACGATCGTCGATGCGTACCGGATGCTGATGGCGAACGGCCCCACCGGCGGCAGCCTGTCCGACGTCAAGCTGCAGAAGACGCTGATCGCCAGCGCCGACATCGTCGCCGCCGACGCCTACGCCGCGACGCTGTTCGGCCTCAAGCCGGAGAGCATCAGTTACATCGCCGCCAGCGCGGCGCGCGGAACCGGCACACTCGACCTCAAGAGCATCAAGATCGAGGAGATCGCGGCCTAGACCGCTTGCTTACCGCAGAGCGCGCAGATTCCGGCCTTCACCCCAGAGAACGCAGAGAGCACAGAGGAAAACAAAGACCATTTAACCGCAAAGGACGCAAAGAGCGCAAAGGACGACTTGATAGCTGAAACTGCCAGTCACGCTCTCGAGAATATCGCCGGTCGTTCTGCATACGACTTCGACATCCCTGCGGACAGTTACCATATCGCTTTTCTCTGCGTTCTCTGCGCTCTCTGCGTTTTGCTTGTATTGCTTTGCGCGCTTTGCGTGCTTTGCGGTAAATCTTTGACGGAGAAAACGACGTGCAAGACTACTTGAACTGGCTGGAACTGAGCCGCCGCACCTTGCTGCACAACCTGTCGGCCGCGCGCGGCA
>JACRMK010000066.1 GCA_016235055.1 Chloroflexota bacterium
CGTTGGCTCGATACCAAGCGCTTCC
The DNA here is from genome assembly GCA_016235055.1 of Chloroflexota bacterium. Lineage (NCBI taxonomy): Bacteria > Bacillati > Chloroflexota > Chloroflexota bacterium. The sequence goes on from JACRMK010000066.1 coordinate 26, forward strand.
AACTGACACGCTTTCTCCGGTTCATCCGGCGCGAACTGGAAGCGATCTATGGCGTCGTCAACGTCATTCACGCTACCGTCGCCCCGCGCTTATGAATTTTGGATCTACTGAGTCTAATTTACCACGCTCCGGACGCCCGACGACATGTGAGGGTACAAACCATGAATGTGAACACATTCGGCTATGCACTGGGACTTCTTATCCTGTTGTTGGCATCCGGCTGTGGTACCACTGCCGCGGCGTCTAGAGATTCACAGTTTTTGGCTATTTTTCAGGTGCCCACGCATCCTCGATTGTATCTCAAGGTTGAGGTCCCGGACACCCAACCTAACGTGGGCGTCCTGTATATAGTCGACAATTACACGGGTAATTCTGTCTATTTCGAAGATGATACGCTCGGGCTTCGCGCATACAAGTACTACGATGACCAAAGGGAATGGCGGCGCGTCAATGTAAGCCTTAGAGTGTTTGAGAAAAACATCGTCGTACCCTCGGGTGATCCGGCGCGTTTCCCTCATGGGCTCTTTATTCGCTCAGCTTTTGAGGAGAAGGGAGCCCTGCGACTTGCCGTCGTTGGATGGACGAATCCGGCAGCACGTCAACCGATTGCTGCGTATGCTGATATTGATTTGAAGTGAGCTCGTATGGCACATGGTAGAAACGTTTTTTGCTCCAAGACAACGTGTACAATTGCAGTTTGCGATTTTGATGTAGCTATCTATCTCAAGCAGGTCTGGTCGGTTGTGATATCCGCCCCGCCGCGCCCACCGTAACACCAACGACCAGCCCGCCGCACGATTGAACGCCGTCCGCACGCCGGGCGGCTCCGCCGGCGCGTCCTCCAGACGCTCCCCGACGGCACGCGCATCGCCTACGTCGGCGGGATCGAAGTAACGCTCACCGGCACGCAGCGCATCACGAAGACGTACTATGCGGCATCCTGCACAATGCGCACCCGATTTGACGTATGCATACGATTCCCTATAATGCATACTATGAAAACACGCATTACGCTAACGATTGATCCCCAAATCGTGCGCCGCGCCAAGCGCATAGCCCACGTGCGCCGCACAAGCGTCTCGGCGCTGGTCGAGGAATTCGTGCGCGCGGCGCCTGACGAACCCGGCGCGGCCGGCTCATCGTTTGTGCAGCAGTGGGCCGGCAAGTTTCGCGTGGCCGCGTCCGCCAAACCGGACGCGCGCCTGGCAGCGCTGAAAGCCCGCTATCACCTGGATGACCAGTGAAGGCTCTGCTCGATACCGACATCCTGCTGGACGTCGCTTTGCGGCGCACCGCCTTCTTCGACGACAGTGCGCGCGTGCTCGACTGGGCCGAGGCGGCGCCCGGTCATACGGCGGTGGCATGGCATTCATTATCCAATCTCGCCTACCTGCTGCGCCCCGACGCACGACAGTTCATCCGCGGCTTGCTTCAATTCTGTGAGGTAGCGTCGGTGTCGACCGACCAGGCCCGCCAGGCACTGGCCCTGCCGCTTCGTGATTTCGAAGATGCGTTGCAGGCCGTTGCCGCGTTGTCCTTTGGCGCCGACTTCATCGTGACGCGCAACCTCGCGCATTATCGCCGATCACCGGTGCCGCCACTCGCGCCCAGGCAATTCCTCGCTCGCGTCTGAGGCGTTGCATCAGACGCGACAAAAGAAAAAGCTCGCTTCAACAGCGAGCTTCTTTGTTGTGGTGCGGGGGTGCGCCAATCGTGCAGCAGTGCGCTATACTTTGTGCATGCTGACCACTGTTCGACAGGCTCAGGGGCCGCCAGGCCGGCAAGCAACTAGCGACCAGTGACTTGTAGCTAGTGACTTGCCGCATCCCCATTCCCGTTCGTGCCCGCCTTCTGCTCCATCGCCACCAGCGTGCGCGCCACCTCGTCGATCGCCACGCGCTGCTTGCGGTACAGGTCGGACTCCGACATCGCCAGCCGCTCGGCGATCTCGCGGATGCGCTTGCCCTCGATGAACTTCATGTGCAGGATCTGGTAGAGGATCCACTCGCGCGCCTGCAGGTCCGGCTCGCCCGCCGGGCGCAGTAACTCGATCGCTTCCAGCAGCACCGAGCGCAGCGCCTGGGTCGGCGACTGCTCGTGGCTGTCCAGCGCCACGTGCACGACCTGCAGGTTCAGCAGCGGCGACTCGCTCAGCTTCGGGCCGCCCCAGTAGTGCGTCAGCGCGTCGCGCACCCACTGCGGGAACTCCGACGCCTTCAGCACGCCGTCGGCGCCGGCCGCCTGCGTCGAGCCGGGGTAGGTGATCCGGCTGCGCGCCCGCTGCAGCGACTCGATCTCCGGCCGCAGTTCCTGCAGTGCGCTGAAGATGACCGACTGCATGCGCCGGTCTTCCAGCGTGCGCTCCACCTGCCGCACCAGCTCCTGCAGGATCGTCTGCTCCCGCCCGGACAGATCGGCCGGTGCGCCCTGCGCCGCAATGCCGAGCATGCCGGTGATGCCGTTGCGGTCGCGGTCGAACAGCGGCCGCAGCCAGACGCCGGCCTGCGCGCTGAACTCGGCGCGCGGCGCCTGCAGGGCGGCCTGGATCTGGTCATCGCGCACCAGCGCCTGCACTGCCACGCGCGCGCCGACGTACGCCTCCAGTTCCAGCCCCTCCGCGCCCAGCACCAGCACAAAGCCCTGTCGCGCGCGCAGCACATCGCAGAACGACGCCAGGATGTTCTCGAACAACTGCATCTGGTCGCTGCGCGTCAGCAGTCGCTCGTCCAGCCGCTGCAGCCAGGCCACCTCGCGGCGGTCCTCCCAGTCCGAGACGACGTCGAGGATCGGTTTCGCCAGCGAGACGATCACCTGGAACATGACGATCGACACGATCGCCGCGAAGATGACCAGCGAGTCCTGCGGCAGTCCGAACAAAACTTCGATGCGCGGCACGAACAGGATCAGGCCAATCGCGCCGGTGCCCATCAGCGGCGCCTGGATCAGGTAGCGGATCAGGTTGCGCTTGACGACGCGGTCCGGCTCAATTGAGCCGTAGTATGAGACCGCGTACGCCATCATGATCATCATCGTCGCCACGCCGGTGTTGCCGACCAGCGACAGGATCAGCACCCATTCGGGCGACACCGTCGCCGGGGTGCCGGCCAGCAGCAGGTATGGGAAAACGCCCAGCGCCGGCGCGGCGAACGAGATCAGCAGGTAGGTCATGCGCCGCCGCGAGGTTGCCGTCAGGCAGCGGACGCGCGCCCAGAGCGTGTTGAACACGCCGCCGGCGAAGGTGGCCACGAAGTACAGCAGGAAAACGCCGAAGTACGGGCCGGCGGCAAACTGCGGCGCGACCGGCACGTACACCTCGTCGCGCACGATCAGGTCGGTATTGACCGCCGCCAGGAAGAACGCCAGCCCGATCCCGTACGCGACGAAAGTGATGGCGCGCCGCCACGGCGAGAAGATGTTGGTGGTGCGCAGCAGCGCCTCGGAGAAGTGCAGGTAGGCGGCCGGCACCAGCGCAATGCCGATCCACTGGAAGCGCAGCCAGAGCACCGTCGTCGGCACGTCGCGCACGCGCGCCAGCAGCACGTCGCCGGCGTACACGATCGCGACGAACAGCATCAGCGCGCCGAACCCGCGCGCGACGGCGTTGCGCGGGTTGCGCACCGCGATATAGACGAAGAGCGCAAACGCGATAATGACGTTGGCGGCCGACGTCAGCAGATTGACGACGACCAGCACCGACGCAAGCGTGATTTCAGACATGGGTGGCGCCGGCTACCGCAGGCCGAGCACCCAGAGGGCGTACAGCGTTACGGCGGGGAACGCATACATCATACTGTCGATCCGGTCGAGCACGCCGCCGTGCCCGGGAATGGTGTAGCCGGCGTCCTTGACGCCGACCTGCCGCTTGATCAGGCTTTCGGCCAGATCGCCAAAGTCGCCGGCGACGACGACCAGCAGGCTCATCAGCACGACATGCCAGAGCGGGATGCCCGGCAGCCACAGCCAGCCGGTCAGCAGGCCGACCAGCACGCCCGCCACGCCGCCGCCGAGCGCGCCTTCCCACGACTTCTTCGGGCTGATGCGCGGCGCCAGCCGCCGCCGGCCCCAGCGCACGCCGACCACATAGGCCGCCGAGTCGTTCATCCAGGTCACGAACGCCGCCAGCGCGACCAGCGGCAGTCCGACCGGTTCGAGTTGCCGCAGCCGCAGCACCTGCGCCAGCAGCACGCCGATGTACAGCGCCCCGGCCAGCGTCAATCCCCAGCCGCTCAACGCGCCGCTCAGGTCGGCCCGGCGCATCGGCAGCACCAGCGACAGCATCACCGCCAGCGGCAGGCCCCACTCGACCAGATGATAGCCGGGGAACGCCGTGTCCGCCAGGATCAGCGCGATCAGCCCCGCGCCGAGCAGGCGCTGGGTCTGATGCCCGCCGTGGCGCGCCAGCCCGTCATACTCGAACGCGGCGATGCCCGCCGCGCCCAGCACCAGCACGAAGAACGGGACGCCCCCGAAATATGCGGGGACGGTCACCAGCACAATGAGGATGGCGCCGCTGATATACCGCCGCAGGTCCAACGCTGTCCTTTCTGTCGGGCCGGCAGCGGTCAGAGCTTGCGGTTAACAGGCTCGGCGGGCGCGCCGGCGAGGATTTGTTCCTGCGTCTTGCCGAACTTGCGCACCCGCTGGTCGAACGCCTCAAGCGCGCGGATCAGTTCGGCCCGGTTGAAATCGGGCCAGTAGGTCGGGGTGCTGTAGAACTCGGCGTACGCGGCCTGCCAGATCAGGAAGTTGCTCAGCCGCATTTCGCCGGCCGTGCGGATCACCAGGTCCGGATCGGCCTGGCCGGCCGTGTACAGGTGACTGCTGATCGTCTCTTCGCTGATCTGCTCGAGCGGGATGCCCGCGGCCATGATCCGGCGCACGGCGTCGACGATCTCGGTGCGGCCGCCATAGTTGAAAGCCACGTTCAGCGTGATGCGCGTGTTGTTGCGGGTGAGCGCGATCGCCGCTTTGACCTGCTCCTGCAGGTTCGGCGCGAGGCCCTCCAGCCGCCCGATATGCCACAGCCTCACGCCGTTCTTGTGCAGGTCGTTCACCTCGCGCTTGAGCATCATTTCGAGGATGCCCAGCAAGCCCTGCACCTCGTCGGACGGCCGGCTCCAGTTTTCCGTGGAAAACGAATAGAGCGTCAGCGTCTGGATGCCGAATTCCGCGCACGCTTCCAGCACGCCGCGAATATTCTCTGTGCCCGCGCGATGGCCTTCCAGCCGGATGCGCCCGCGCTGCTGGGCCCAGCGGCCGTTGCCGTCCATGATGATCGCGACGTGATGCGGGACGCGCGAGAATGTAGGCTGGTTGTCCGCCATCGTCTCACCTCGTCAGCCATTATGCCACTCAACAGATGAACGGTCAAACGCTTTGGCCGCTTTCCGGCGGCGACCGGGCCACAAACAAAGCAGGAGGTGGCAGACTCGCTGCCACCTCCTGCTCTCGCTTAACCCGCAAACTCAACGCCCGCACTGCTGTTCCCGGCGCACCCGCTCTCCCGGTTGGGATTTGGGCTTGGGAGTTGTCGTTGGGTTTTGGGATTTGGAAGTTGGGGGTTGGGGGTTGGGGTTTTCCCCCTAGACTTCCATCAGTTCCTTTTCTTTGTCCTTGCCGACCTCATTGGCCTGCGCGATGAAGCGGTCGGTAATCTCCTGCAGTTGCTCGCGGCCGCGGCGGTGGTCGTCCTCGGAGATCATCTTTTCCTTCTCCATCTCCTTCAGGTCGTCCATCGCATGGTGTCGGATGTTGCGGATGGCGATATGCGCCTCTTCGATGCGCTTGTGCACGCGCTTGACGAGGTCGCGGCGGCGCTCCTCAGTCAGCGGCGGGATCGGCAGGCGGATGATCTTGCCATCGTTGGCCGGCGTCAGCCCGAGGTCGGACTTCAAGATCGCGCGCTCGATCGCCGTCAACGTGCTGGCGTCAAACGGCCGGATCGTCAGCATGCGCGCCTCGGGCGCGGAGATGGTCGCCAGTTGGATCAGCGGCGCGGTCGCGCCGTACGCCTCGACCGCCAGCTCCTCGACCAGCGCCGGCGACGCGCGGCCGGTGCGAATCGTCGTGAGGTCGTGCTTGAGCGAGTCGATCGCCTTCTTCATCTTGGCTTCTTCTTCGCGTACCAGGTCCTTGATCATCGTCTCCTCCGGTCACATTCGGCCCCCCCGCAGGTCGGCCCGTGTCCCTAGCATACAAGGGTTCCGATTTTTTCGCCAAAAACAACCTTGTCCACGCTGCCCGGCTCCCACAGGTCCACGACGATGATCGGCATCTGGTGCTCCATGCACAGCGAGATCGCCGTGACGTCCATCACGCCGACGCGCAGGTTGAGCGCGTCCATATACGACATCTGCTCGAACCGCTGCGCGTTCGGGTTGATGCGCGGGTCCTCCGCATAGATGGCGTCCACTTTGGTTGCCTTGATGAACACGTCGGCCTTGATCTCGTTGGCGCGCAGCGCGCCGGCCGTGTCCGTGGTGAAGTACGGGTTGCCGGTGCCCGCGCCGAAGATGACCACGCGCCCTTTCTCCAGGTGGCGGATGGCGCGGCCGCGAATGTACGGCTCGGCCACCGAGCGCATCTCGATCGCGGTCTGCACGCGCGAGGGCACGTCGAACTGGTTGAGCGCGTCCTGCAGCGCCAGCGCGTTCATCACGGTAGCCAGCATGCCGATATGGTCGGCCGGGACGCGGTCCATGCCGAGCGCGGCGCCGTCCTTGCCGCGCCAGACGTTGCCGCCGCCGATCAGGATCGCCGTCTGCACGCCGAGCGAGCAGATGTGCTTGATCGTGTTGGCGACGCGACGCGCGCTCTCCGGATCGATGCCGAAGCCGCCCTTGCCCGCCAGCGCCTCGCCGCCCAGCTTGAGCAGGATTCGCTTGTATTTTAGTTCACGCACACGGACTCCTCGCGCGCAAGCGCAAAAAACGGGCCACCGGCCAGATGGAGCATGGCGCCCCGCTGTACCCGTGACCCGGCAGGCCCCAGGGCCATCTCAGTCGCCGAGTTCAAAACGGACGAAGCGTTTGACCTGCACCGCCTCGCCCAACTGCCCGCTCGCCTGCTTGATCAGAGCCGCGATCTTGACCTTGTCGTCGCGGATGAACGGCTGGTTGAGCAGGCACGCGTCCTCGTAGAACTTTTGCAGCTTGCCATCGATGATGCGCTCGATCACGTTCGCCGGCTTCTTCTCCTCGGCCAGTTGCGCGCGGTAGATGGCGCGCTCGGACTCGATCACGCCGGCCGGCACGTCCTCCGGGCGCACATACACCGGCTTGATCGCCGCGATCTGCAGCGCGATGTCGTGCGCCAGCGCCTTGAACGCGGCGGACTGCGCCTTCTCGCTGGTCTGCGCGCTCAGCTCGACGAGCACGGCCACGCGCCCGCCCGCATGCACGTACACTTCCAGCGCGCTGGCGCCCTCGCCCACGTCGTAGCGGGCGATGCGCCGCACCTGGATATTCTCGCCGAGCTGGGCGATCGCGGACTTGATCTGCTCCACGTTCGGCATGTCGGCCGCTGTCGCGTACGGCGGGTTGGCGTCAAACACCTGCCCGGCCAGATCGGCGGCCAGGGCGCGGAAAGCGTCGGTGCGCGCCACGAAATCGGTTTCGCAGTTGACTTCGACCAGCACGCCGCGCTTGCCGTCGGCGCCGACGCGCGCTTCGATGACGCCGTCTTTGGCCTCGCGCTCCGCCTTCTTGGCGGCGCGCGCCAGGCCCTTCTCGCGCAGCAGGTCGATGGCGCGCTGCATATCGCCCTGTGTGTCCTGCAGAGCCTTCTTGCTGTCGAGGATGCCCGCGCCGGTGCGCTGGCGCAACTCCTTGACCATCTCCGTCGTAATTTCCATCGGGGGCTACTCCTCTAATGTTTGGCACTCACCATGAGGGGCGTAGTACTCTACGCCCCTCGCTGTGATTTCGCTTATGACAGGTCGTCGGCTACGTCTTCGGGGTCCGGTTCGAACACGGTGCCGTAGGTGCGGCTGCCCGCCACGGCCGGTTCGCCCTCGGCCGCGGGCGTCTCGCTGGTGGCGGCCTGGGCCTCGGCGACGGCTGCGGCGGCCTCGGCCGCGGGCGTCTGGTCGCGCTCCGGCGCGACGGCGGCGCGCATCTGCGTGCCCTCGATACAGGCATCGGCCATTTTGCCGCACAGCAACTGCACGGCGCGGATGGCGTCGTCGTTGGCCGGAATCACGTAGTCGATCGGATCGGGGTCCGAGTTGGTGTCGACCATCGCCGCGACCGGAATGCCGAGCGATTTGGCTTCCTTGACGGCGAGCACTTCGCGGCGCGTGTCAATCACAAACAGCAGGTCGGGCAGCTTCGTCATCGTCTTGATGCCGCCCAAGCGCATGTTCAGGCGCGTCATCTCGCGCTCGATCAGCAACTGTTCCTTCTTGGTCAGGCGCTCCAGATCGCCAAGCTGCTTGCGCGTCTCCAGATTGATCAGGTGGTCAATCCGCTTGCGAATGGTGACAAAGTTGGTCAGCGTGCCGCCGAGCCAGCGCTGGCTGACGTACGGCATGGACGCACGGGTGGACTCGGTGGCCACGATATCCTGCGCCTGCTTCTTCGTGCCAACGAACAGCACGGTGCCGCCTTTGCCAATCGTGTCGCGCACGGCCTCGTAGGCCTTGTCGAGACGCGACATCGTCTGCTGCAGGTCGATAATGTGGACGCCGTTGCGCTCGGTGAAGATGTAGGTGCGCATCTTCGGGTTCCAGCGGCCGGTCTTGTGGCCGAAGTGGACGCCCGCCTCGAGCAGCGACTTCATGGATGTAACAGGCATGGGTACTCCGTCTCCTTGTTTTGGTCCTCCACCCCACATGGCGCACTGTCCCGGGGTGCGGGACGAGGCGACAAGGATGCGTGGCGGTGTGAGAAATGATCTGCCGAACGGTGATTATATAGATCAAGGGGCGAATCCCCAAATGGCGGCTAGTCGCTAGTTGCTAGTTGCTAGCAGCTAGTCGCGATTTTGACATCTGCCCGGTCACAGATATAATACTTTTCGCATGTCCGCATGCGCCCGTAGCTCAGTTGGATAGAGCGTTGGGTTGCGGACCCAAAGGCCACAGATTCGAGTTCTGTCGGGCGCATCGCGCAGCGGCGCTACCGGTTTTCCGGTAGCGCCGTTTGCTTTCCCTCCGTTGCGACCTCGGATGCGCCGGTGCACATTCGTGTGCGTTCTCCCCCTGGATCGCCTTGCCTGCGGCTCGCCAGCCGGTGGTAGAATAACCACACTGGACGATCGCAGGTTTTCGGCGCCGCCGCACAATTACTGAAAAGGCCGGTGTCTCCATGACTGAGCCACAACTCCTCTCATTCCCCAGGGACTTCGTGTGGGGCGCCGGTTCCTCGGCGTACCAGATCGAAGGCGCGGCGCGAGAGGACGGGCGCGCGCCGTCCGTCTGGGACACGTTCGCGCGCCGGCGCGGCCGCGTCCGCAACGGCGAAACGGGCGACGCTGCCTGCGACCATTATCACCGCTGGGCCGACGACATTCAAGTAATGAAGCGGCTCGGTCTTAAGGCGTACCGTTTTTCGGTCGCCTGGCCGCGCATTTTGCCTCAGGGGCGCGGCGCCGTCAACGCGGCCGGCCTCGACTTCTACGAGCGGCTGGTCGACGGATTGCTGGCGGCCGGCATCGAGCCGCTGCTGACGCTGTACCACTGGGACCTGCCGCAGCCGCTGCAGGACGCGGGCGGCTGGCCCAAACGCGACACGGCGCGCTACTTCGCCGACTATGCCACGGTGGTCGCCGCGCGGCTGGGTGACCGCGTGGAAACCTGGATCACGCAGAACGAGCCGTGGGTGCACGCTCTGGTCGGCCACCTGTACGGCGAGCACGCGCCCGGCCGGCGCAACCCGTTCGCGGCGCTGGCGGCACTCCATCACCTGCTGCTCTCGCATGGCTACGCCGTGCCGGCCATCCGCAGCGCCGTGCGCCGGCCAGTCAAGGTTGGCATCGCACTGAACCTGACCCCGGTCTATCCCGCCAGCCCCGGCGGCCGGGACCGGAAGGCCATGCGTTTCAGCGACAACTTCCTCAACCGCCTCGCGCTCGAACCGGTGCTCAAGGGGCAGTATCCCGGCGATTTCACCGGCTCGCGCATCTGGCGCTGGCTGACGCGCGGCGTGATCCAGCCGGACGACCTGAAGACGATCGGGGTCCCGATCGATTTCCTGGGCATCAACTACTATTACCGCACCGTCATGCGCTACGCGCCGATCGTGCAGTCTGTGCCGGTCTTTCCGAAAGAGAACGAGTACACCGAGATGTGGGAAATCTACCCGACGGGCCTGTACGACCTGCTGATGCGCGTCCGGCGCGATTACCCGCCGGTCGATATCGTGATCACGGAAAACGGCGCGGCCGTGCCGGATCGACTCGAGCCCGACGGGCGCGTCCACGATACACGCCGTATCCGCTACCTGCGCGATCACGTCGTGCAACTCCATCGCGCCATGTCGGACGGCGTGCCGGTGCGCGGCTACGTGGTCTGGTCGCTCATGGACAACTTCGAGTGGGCGCTCGGCTACGCCAAACGCTTTGGGCTGGTGTACGTCGATTATGCGACGCAGGCGCGCATTCTCAAGGACAGCGCGCTGTGGTATGCGCAGGTCATGTGGCAGGGTGGCGTTGATCCGCGCAGCGAGCAAGCGCCGGCCGGGTAGATCGCGCGGGTCGCCCACGCCGGCGCGCGACACGCCAAAGCAAACCTCCCGCCATACGCCGACAAGGCGTATGGCGGGAGGCCTGTGCATTTCAGCGGCTCATCCGGCCGCGCTTGCGCTGTGCGCCGGTTATTTCTTGAACCACAACTCGTGAATGATATTGTCCGCGCCGCGGTACACGACGTGCTGCGAGTGGTCGCCTTCCCAGGCAAAGGCCACCGGATCGCTGTCGGCGGCCGGCGCGCCCGCCATGCGGTTGATCGCTGCGCCATACTTCCACGATCCGCCGGTGATCCCCTTCGAGAACCACAACTCGTGCACCTGCTTGTCCTGCCCGCGATAGACGATGTGCATTGTCTTGTCGTTTTCCCAGGAATAGCCCCACGGCATGCCGTCGGCCAGTGGCGCGCCGGTCTTGGCGCTGATCGCGCCGCCGTTCTTCCACTGCCCGCCCGATGACTTGGTAAACCAGAGCTCGTTGATCTGGTTGTCCGGCGCCCGGTAGATCACGTGCTGGGTGTGGTCGGCTTCCCAGGCGAAGCCCATCGCATCGCTGGCCGCCCCTGAGCCGCCGGCCTTGCCGTTGATCGCGCCGCCGCGCTTCCACTCGCCGCCGCGCATGCCTTTGGTGAACCAGAGTTCGTGGATATCGTTGTCGGTGCCGCGGTAGATGATGTGCTGCGAGTGGTCATGCTCCCAAACGAAGCCCGCGACGTCGCCCGCCACCGCGGGTGACGCGATCGTGGCGTTGATGGCGCCGCCATACTTCCACTGGCCGCCGCCGTCTTTGGTGAACCACAACTCGTGCACGTTGCCCTCGACACCGCGGTAGACGACGTGCATCGTATGGTCGTCTTCCCACGTGAAGCCAAACGGGTCGCCTGCCGCAGCCGGCGCGCCGGCCTTCTGCGATACCGCGCCGCCGTACTGCCACTTCGGGTTGTTCCCGCCGGCCTTGAACCACAACTCGTGGATTTCGTTGTCCGTCCCGCGATAGACGACGTGCTGAGTCCCGTCATGTTCCCACGCGAAACCGTGCGGGTCGCCCGCAGCCGCCGGTGCGCCGGCAATCGTGCTGAGCGCGCCGCCATAGGTCCACTTCGGGTTGCGGCCACCCTTCTTGAACCACAGCTCGTGAATCTGGTTGTCCACGCCCTTATACACGACGTGCTGTGTGTGATCAGCCTCCCATGCATAGGCGCCGGGCTGTCCAGTCGCGGCCGGGCCGCCGGCCTCATGGCTGATCGGGTTGTGTTTCCAGTTGGGCATAATGGCTCCTCCGGTAGTCTGTCACTGCGGCGGCGCTCCGCGCCGCTCACCGAATGCAATGAATCTATGTGAAAATTGGCCGGCTGTCAATGCCGGACTGCGCCCGGCGGCTCAGTCCGGGTAGCTCGCGTACCACTCCCGGCGCGCCTCGAAATCATCCGGATAGAGCGTGACCTTGGCGGGTGCGAACTCGAAATCGAAGCCCTCGCGGGCAATCGTGTCGCAGATCGGGCCGGCATCGAAACGATAACCGCTGAAGCGCCCGGGCGGCTGAGCCGCCAGCCAGACATACCCCGCGCCCAGCGCGACCGGGTCCGCCCAGCGCGCCTTCTCCTCAGTCGGCAGATGGTCAAACTCATTCCATGTGATGCGGGTTGTCTTGATCGGCTTACCCGGCCCCATGGTGTTGACCGCGATCCGGTCGGGCGCCGCTTCGAGCGATAGCGCTTTCACGAACCCTTCCTGAGCGTGCTTGCCCGTGCAGTAGGTGACCTCGTCCTTGAAGCCACGGAAGCTCGAACCGCTGGCGACCCCAATGATGTGACCGCCGCCCTGCCGTTTCATCGCCGGCCAGACGGCCCGCGCGCCGTTGAACAGCCCGCCCAGGCTGACGTGCAACTGCCGCCACCAGAGGTCGAGTGTTGTGTCCTCGAAGCGCACCAGCGGCATCAGGATGGCGCAGTGCACCAGCACGTCGAGCCGTCCCCAGCGCGTAAGCACCCGTTCGACAACCGCTTGAAACGCCGCCGGGTCGCTGACATCCAGCAGCTCGGTCGCGCCGGTGCCGCCGTCGGCCTGCAGATCGCGGCCCGTGCGAGCCAGCTCAGCCGCGTCGATATCCGTGGCGCACACGCACGCGCCGGCCAGTCCACATGCGCGCGCGATGCCCCAGCCCAGTCCCCGGCCAGCGCCGGTCACCAGTACCACACGCTCTTTCAATACGGTATTGCCTGTATGGCTCATCATAGCCTCCGGACGCATCATACCACAATTGCAGCGGGCCGCCGATCACGCAAGGGCAAAACAGACGAGCCGCCGTCTTTAACCATGTGGGAACCGCTGCGACCTGGGCGGCGCGTCAACGCCGCTCATAAAAAAAACGCCCGGCGTTTTTCGCCGGGCGTTTGAGTTCGTTCGAGCGCAACGCTACAATACGCGCACACGATAGCTGTTGACCAGCACCGATTCGCCATAGCGCAGCGTAAGCTCCAGCCGGTAGCTGCCCGCCCTCGCCAGTTGGAACGTCACGTCCTGCACGTGCTGCGCCAGGCAGTCGGGCCCCAGCGCCGTGGTCATATCCGGCGCCTGCCAGGCTGTCTGCCCGGCCTCGTCCAGCACACGCGCCGCGACGGTCACGCGCTCGTACGACCAGAGCGAGTCGTTGACGGCAAAAATGGACGCCGTGATCGCCTCGCCCGCGCGGTACGCATCCTGCTTGAACTGCGCGAACGCATACTCCGGGTTGAGCGCCGTCTTCATCGCGTCGTACGAGCGCTTCGGCACGCGCCAGTAGTCCACCAGCGACCACTGCACCGCCGGGTTGCTGTCAAGGAATACGAACGCCGCGAAGCCGCCGCACGGCCGGTACTTGTGGTAGCGCAGCCAGTCCACGTAATACTGGTTGAGGTCGATCTGGTACTCCTGCGACATGGCGATCAGGTCGGGCAGGCTGCGCGCCGAGCGCCAGTCATACCAGTCGGCCATTTGGTCGGGCTGGAAGTGATAGCGTTCCTGCATGAGCTTCCAGTCAATCTTCTGGATGTCGGCGTCCATGAACTTGACCGCCGATTCGAGGTTCGGGAACGACTGCGCGCCAAACTCGGTAGCGAACTGCAACGTGCCGGGAAAGATCCGCGTGAGCGTCTCGAACCGGCGCTTGGGGCCGTCCCCGGTCTTGTACCAGCCGAAGTAGAAGTGCGAGTCGGTGTCGCTCATCCACGGCAGCGCCCACTTGCCCGAGGCGCGCAGCACAAACCGGGTCGGGTCGACGCGCTCGGCGACCCGCTTCAGGCGCGTGTCGAGCACGTTGCGATCCCACGAATAGATGTACGACGAGAAACCGGCGCGCAGCAATGCCAGTGGGTTGTAATGGCTCGTGTCGACCAGGCCGATCGGCTCGTTGTGCATGCACCAGATACCGATCGACGGGTGGTTATACAGCGTGTTGATCATCAACTGCACCTGCCGCTCAGCCTGCGGCACGATGCAGTGATCGTACGCCCACTGCAGGGGGAAGTCCTGCCAGATCAGGATGCCGAGCTCGTCGGCAACCTCGTAGAACTCGCGCTTCTCGACGTGGCCGTGGACGCGCAGGAAATTCATGTTGGCGTCCTTCGCCAGTTGCAGGTCCTGCGCGTACCGCTCGCGCGTCATCGTCGCCATGCGCGTGTCGCCCGGCGGGTAGTTATTGCCCTTCAGGAAGAAGCGGTGCCCGTTGAGATACGGCACGAAGTCGTGCATCTCGAACGTGCGCAGCCCCCAGCGGAACTCCCACGCATCGTAGCGCGAGCGCAGCAGCTCGTCGCCGAACGTCTCGACGCGCACGGTGTAGAGATTCGGATCGAGTAGGTCGTGCGTCCACCACAGCTTCGGGTGCTCCAGCTTGAAGAAGCGCGTGACCGTGTTGTCGCCCGGCGCGCAGTTGGCGCGCCACGCGATGCTGAACGGCTTGCCCTCGAAGTTGTGCGGCGTGAAGGTGACGCGGTAGACCGGCGCCGACGGCGCCAGCGAATTGGCAACGATGTCCGCACGCAGCTCGAGCGTGTCCGGCGGGTTCTCATCGGCCAGCCGGATCACATCGTCATTGCGCACCGGGGTCAGCCGGAAATCGCTGATATAGACCGGCCCGGTCTCCACGATCTCAACCGACTGCCAGATGCCGCCCGGGTTGGCCGCCGGGTCCAGGCAGTCCCAGTGCGAGAAGACGCCGGTGATCTGTCGCTTGGCAGACTTGTTCGACTCGTCCGCGCACTCCACCTCGATCAGCAACTCGTTGTCAGGCGTCCGCGCGTTCAGGTGTGGCGTGATGTCAAACTCACGCCCGAAGGCATAGCCCTCGTTCTCGCCAAGCCGGAAGCCGTTGAGGTACGCAACATAGAAATAGAAGACGCCGTTCAGGCGCAGCCGGTAGCGCTTGCCTTTTTCCGGCGTCAGCGTGAACCGCTTGCGGTAAACCACCTTGCCGGTGTACGTCGCCAACTGCGGATGCTGCTGCCAGTGCCCCGGCACGCTGACGGTCAGCCACTGTTCGTCGGAGTAGTAGTTGCCGCGGAACGACGGCGTCGGGATCAGTTCCCACGCGCCATCGAGACAGGTCACTGTGCTGCGCGCCGGCGCTGGCGGCCGGCGATCGAGGATGTCCACATTCATGTTGATTTAACCACGCGGTGCGTGCCCATCCCTATTTTGATTTGAAATACATCAGCAGTTGGCCCGACGTCGTCTCGACCCGCTCGACGGCCGCCGGCGCACCGGCGTACGCCCGTTGCAGGCCGCGATTGGCGCCGGCCGCCACGATGTCGCCGATCACGAACGGCGTGACGCCATTCAGGTGCTCCCAGCGCACCTGCAGCGCACCGCTGATGACGTACAACTGCAGTTCGACGCTGAGCGCGGCATACGGCGTCTCGCCATACACGAAGATCGCATTGTTTGGCAGGATGCGCACCTGTCGGTTGCTCAGGCCGCCCAGCCCGTTGGCCGCCAGCCACGGATCCATCTGCGCCAGCAGCTCGCTTTCGTCCCAGACTTTCGGCTGCTCGCCGCGCGTGTCGCCCCACGGCCAGCCGTACTCGCCCAGGGTCCGCTCGGCGGTGCCTGCGCCGAGGTTGGCGGCGATCAGCGCGCCCGCCGATCCGAACGCCAACACGGCCAGCAACGCAATCCGCAGCGCGCGCCCCGCGCCGCCCAGCACGCGCCCCCCCGCCCGGCGCATCCGGCCGCGCACGGTCGGCGTCGATGGCGTCGTCTGCTCGTCGATAGCGGTGGAGGGCGTGCCGGTTCCGATCGTGTGCTCTTCGGCGTGGCTGGCTGCCGCCAGCGTGGACAGGTTCACCGGGGCCGGGCGAGCGCGCTTGAGCGTTTTGTCCAGCGCCTCGGAAAACTCGGCGGCGGTCGCGTAGCGATCCTTCCGGTCGCGCGCCAGCGCATGCAGCAGCACACTCTCGAGTTCGCGCGGGATGGCCGCATTGAACTGGCGCGGCGGCGGCAGCGGATCATACACGATCTGGTGCATGACATCCACCGCCGTGCTGCCTTCGAAGGCCGGCCGGCCGGCCAACAGCTCGTACAGCACCATCGCCAGCGAGTACTCGTCCGCGCGGCCGTCCAACTCGCCGCCCTGCGCCTGCTCCGGCGACATATAGGTCGGGGTGCCGACCGTGATGCCCGTCTCCGTGTGCAGCGACGTGCTCTCCCAGCGCACCAGGCCAAAATCGGTCAGCATCGGCCGGCCGTCGTTGTTCAGCAGTATGTTGCCCGGCTTCACGTCGCGATGCACGATGCCCTGCCGGTGCGCATAGTCGAGCGCGCGGCCGATCTGCGCGACGGCCGGCACGATCTCGGCGGGTGAGAGACGCCGGTGGCGCAAGCCGCTGAAGCTGCCGCCCGTCACCATCTCCATGACGATATACAGGATGCCGAGTTCGGCGTCGTCGCCGTAGTCGTAGACCGGCACGATATTCGGGTGGCTCAACTGCGCAACGGCCAGCGCCTCCTGCTCGAAACGCTTGCGCACCGTCTGGTCCATTGCAAATGAAGTGCCCAGCACCTTGAACGCGACCGCGCGGTTCAGCGATACCTGGCGCGCGCGATAGACGGTCGCCATGCCGCCATGCCCCAGCGTGGATTCGATTTCGTAGTTGCCGAACCGCTTGTCGATCAGTTCCATGCGCGTCTCATCAGATCGTCCGGAAGGTGCATCATCCTACGGCCGCGGCGTGGGCGACGGCGCCAGCGCCGGGTCGGTGGCCGTCCGGTGCTTCGGGAAAAAAATCAGCGTGCCGGGCGCCGCCTCGATATGCTCCAGCCGGACCGGGCCCGACGCGAACAGCGTGCGCAACCCGCGATTGATGCCGTCGGAGATCAGCGTGCCGTACACGTACGGCATATAGCCGTTGACGCGCTCGATCTCCACCTGCACGGCGCCGCCCATGACGAAAACCCGTCCATCCACCCGGAGCGGCCCCAGGATGCCATCGCCGCTCAAGGTCGCCGCGTCATCGCCGGCTAACTGCAATTGCGGGTTATTCATCAGCAGCGTCAGGCCGTTGCGCGCCATGTACTGCTCGACCGCGCCTTCCACCCGCGCGCGGTCCATCAGCACCGGCTGATCGCCGCCGATGATGCCCCAGTCGGCGCGGCTGGCGCTGATCGTCCGCTCGGCGTAGTTCGAGAGCAGCAGCACCAAGCCAGCCGTGACCGCCACAGCGACAATCGCCGCGACGAGCGCCGCCCGCCACGTCCAGCGCCACAACCGGCTGAGGACACGCCGCGCACGCGGCATCAGCCATTCGGCCGCCTGCGCCCCGGCGGTGCGTGCCGCGGCGGCCATGCGCGCCGGATGCAGCGCGGCCAGCCAGGGCAGCCGGTGCTTCGGCGGCGGCGGGATGGCACGCGTGCCGGCCACGCTGGCCAGCGAGACGGTGTTGCCTCCCAGCGTGCGCTCCAGCGCGGCGGCGAACTCGGCGGCGCTCGCGTAGCGGCCCTCGCGGTCTTTGCTCATCGCGCGCATCAGCACCTTCTCCAGCTTGCGCGGGATGCGCGGGTTCACCCGGCGCGGCGGCTCCGGCGCCTCGTACACCTGCTGGTGCAGCAGCGCCAGCGGCGTGTCGGAACGGAACGGCGCCCGGCCGGTCAGCAGTTCGTACAGCACCATCGCCAGCGAGTAGATATCGCTGCGTTTGTCAAGGTCGCCGCCCATCACCTGCTCCGGCGACATATAGGCCGGCGTGCCGATCGTCAGCCCCGCCTCGGTGAACTGCGGGTGCGAGTCCATTTTCGCCAGCCCGAAGTCGGTCAGCATCGGGCGGTGCAACTCGGTCAGCAGGATGTTGCCCGGCTTGATGTCGCGGTGGATGATGCCGTGCGTGTGCGCATAGTCCAGCCCGTAGGCCACCTGCGCGATCAGGCGGGTCGCTTCGTCGATGCCGGGCGCCCCGCTGACCAGATCCCGCAGGCTGCCGCCCGGCACATACTCCATCACAATGTACCACAAGCCGCGCGCATCGTCGCTGCCAAAATCGTAGATCGGCACGATGTTCGGATGGCTCAGTTGCGCGACGGCCTTGGCCTCCCGGTCGAAACGCTGCCGGAAGACCTCATCGCCCGCGCTCAGACCCGAGAGCACTTTGATCGCGACCGAGCGATTCAGCGCGACCTGGTTGGCGCGGTACACCGCCGCCATGCCGCCCTGCGCGATCAACTGCACGATCTCGTAATTGCCGAGTTTCTCTCCGAGCAGCTCCACGACGCCCCGTTCAACCGCGAAAATATGGTATGACCTCGCGCCCGATCACCGCGACCGCTTCCAGCGGGTCGGGGCCGAGCGGCGGGCCGAAACTGAAATGGCGCGCGCCCAACGCCGCCAACCGTTCCAGGCGTTGAATCACGTCGCGGGCCGTGCCCACGACGCCGATGCGCAGCATGGCATCCGTGACCAGTTGCTTGCCCTTGCGCAGGTCATCTTCGACGACGACCGCCTGGCGAATCGGCGCGAAGTCGGCCGCCGACAGCCCAAGCTGCGCGTAGATCGTCGGGCTTAGCGCATGGCCGTAGTAGGCGACCTTCTCTTTCAGCGCGTCGAGCGCCGCAGCGCGGTCCGCGGACACCGAGCACCAGATACACGCCGCCAGGTCGACCTGTTCCACATCGCGCCCGGCGCGGTGCGCTCCGGCCGCCACCAACGGCTGCACATTGGCGTAGTGCTCCGGCGGGAACAATAGTGGCAGGCCGCCGTCAGCCGCCTCGCCAATCAGTTCGAGCATACGCGGGCTCATCGCGCCGACGTAGATCGGCACGGGCCGCGCCGGTACCCGCAGATACGCCTCGTCGGTCCAGCCGCGCACAAAACGGCCGTCGTATGCCGCGCGCTCGCCGGCAAACAGGCGGCGCAGCACCGCCAGCGATTCGCGCATCGCCGTCAGCGGCGCATCCTGGACGATGCCGACCCATCCGAGGAAGTCGGCCGCCCCCGCGCCGATGCCGAGGTTGAAGCGCCCGCCCGACAACTCGTCGAGCGTGACCGCGCCCATGGCGATCTCGCCAAGGTTGGCCGTGTACGGGTTGACGATGCCGGTGCCGATGCGGATGCGCGTCGTCGCTTGCGCGACCGCCGACAGGATGACCCACGCCGAGCGCAGGAACAGGTCGTGGCTGACCCAGAACTGGTCGAAGCCGTACTGCTCGGCCGCCTGCGCCAGCGCGACGGTGCGCTCGACCGGCAGGTCGTTGTTCAGGCGGATGCTGAACTTCATGGCTCGCCGATCAATGCGTCGGCCTCGATCTCGACGAGTGCCTCGGACGGCACCAGCGAGCGCACGACGACGAGCGTATTGGCCGGGTGGTACTGCGCGAACCGCTCGCCGTGCGCTCGCGCCACCGGCTCCCAGTGCGCGTAGTCGGTCACATAGATGCGCGTGCGCACCACGTCGGGCAGGCGAGCGCCGGCCGCCGCCAGCGTCCGCTCGATCTTGTCGAGAATGGTGCGCGCCTGCGCGCCCGGGTCGCCAGGCGCAACCACGCGGCCGGACTCGTCGCTGGCCGTCGTGCCCGACACCCAGATCAGGTTGCCGGCGCGCACGGCACGCGCGTAGCCCGCGATCGACTCCCACGGCGTGCCGGTCGAAATGCGCTGGCGCTCGCTCATGCTAATGCGCGAAGTCCATGAAGATCGTCGCGAAATATTTGATGCCGGCGATGTAGTCGTCCACGCGCACGTTTTCGTTCGGCGCATGCACGTTGCACCCGGCATAGCCGATGCCGGCCGGCATGACCGTCGGAATGCCGAACTTTGCGCCGAGCGCGTGCATCGGGCCGGAGCCGGCCACCATCGGGTTGACGACCGGCGCGACGTTCCAGACCTTCTTGACGGCCTCGGCGCAGACCGCCGCGAACGGCGCGTCGATCGGCGTGCGCGCCGGCCTTTCGGCGGCCAGCAGTTCGACCTTAACGTCCTTGAAGCCGCGGCCGTCGAGGTGCCGCCGCAGCAGTCTGCCGACTTCTTCCGGGTCCTGGTCGGGCACGAGACGGAAATCGACCTTGGCAAACGCCTCTTTGGGCAGCACCGTCTTGACGCCCGCGCCGGCATAACCGCTCCAGACGCCGCAGATGGTGCAGGTCGGCTGGAACGTCAGCCGCTCTTGCAGCGCGTCGCCTTTCACGCCGAGCACGTAATCCTTGAAGCCCCACAGCTTCTTGAGCTGTTTTTCGGAGGATTTGATACGCTTCATCGCGTCGCGGTCGGCGCGCGTCGGCTTGACGACCTTGTCATAGAAGCCCTTGATCTGCACGCGCTCTTTCTGGTCCTTCAGCGTCGCCAGCGCCCAGTTCAGCCGCCATGCGGCGTTCGGGATGATCGCCGCATACGCCGAGTGAATATCGACGTTCGATGTCTGCACACTCAACTGGAAGTAGGCGATGCCTTTCACGCCGAGGCCGATCTCCGGCACTTCGTTGGCATTCTTGCCGCCGCCCTCCCACATGCACGCGTCAGCCTTGAGCAGCGCAGCGTTCGCGTCCGCGAACTGCTCGAGATTGGGTGAGCCGATCTCCTCTTCGCCCTCGACGATGAACTTGATGTTCAATGGCATGTGGCCGCGCAGCTTCTGGATCGCCTCGATCGCGCAGATGCGCGCCACAAAGTCGCCCTTGTCGTCGGCGATGCCGCGCCCGTAGATCTTGCCGTCGTGCATTTCGGCGCGCCACGGGTCATGCTGCCAGAGGTCGAGCGGCTCGGCGGGCTGCACGTCGTAATGGTTGTACAGCGACAGCGTGCGCGGCATGTTGGCCGCCAACTCGCCGTACACGACCGGCTGGCCTTTGGTTTCGATGCGGCGCGCCTTCGCGCCGACCGACTCGATCATCGCGATGACGATCGCGCTCGTCTCTTTGACGCCGACGCCCTGCGCCGCCACCGATGGCTGGCGCACCAGCTTCTGGGCGCGGCCGATGAAGTCGTTGCGATGCTCGTCAATGTACTTGTAGATATCTTGCATGGAATGCTCCTTGGATACCGGCCATGGCCGCAGACAGTGATTGTACACTATTCCGGCACGTTCTTGATCATTTCCCAGAGATCTTTGTCCACGCGGAAGCCAAACTCGCGCAGCATGACGGCCGCGCGGCTGTCGGCCGGCTCCAACCCCATGCGCAGCGTCTCGATGCCGGTCTCGCGCATCGCGGCGGCAGCCAGCACGCGCACATCGGTATGGGTCGTGTCGTTCGTCAGGGCGAGCAGGTCGATATTCAGCCGCCGCCGGTCGTCGGGCCAACTGCACGCCAGGCACGCCACTTCGCGGCCATCCGACAGCGCGGTCCACGCGGCCCGGTTGCGCCGGGCCAGCAGAGACGGCAGTTCGCGCTCCCAGGGGGGCGCGGCGACGAAGCGGGTGCCGTGCCAGCGCCGCACCGCATCACCCGACTCGTCGCGCGCAACGGTCAGGCCCGACGGGCTGCGCATATAGCGCCAGCCGAGTCCATCCAGCGTCGCGATGTAGCACGGCAGGCGGCGGGTGTAGCGATAGCCGTTCTTCTCGTACACATGGCGCGCCGGGGCATTATCGTCGCGCACTTCCAGTTGCAGCGCGCGCAGACCGGCGCGCGCCGCCTCGGCATCGGCCCGGCGCATCAGCGCCTGCCCCAGCCCGCGATTCTGATGACTCGGCACGACCGCCACGTCGCAGCACCAGCCGCGCCGGTCGCGCATACCGAGCAGCACCATGCCCGCCACGGCGCCCGTCTCGTCGAGCGTAATCGGCGAGCGCGCCAGGTCAACATTGTGCGCGGCGACCATGGCGGAGTACCCATCCAGCGTCTCGCCGTCATCCGGGTACACCAGGCAGAGCGCGTCGACAACGGCCCGTAAAGTCACCTGCGCGGCGGTGGTAAACGTGAATGGCATAGGCGTAGTTTAGCAGAGGCGGCCGGTTTTGGCACGCCAGAAGGTTTCGCTGAATGTATTCTACAATAGAGGAGCGTGTTCGTCACCGGCATCCGCCGGTGGGTGTCAGCGTCTTGCATACCCACGCCCAACCATTGCTTAGGGCGTAGGGACAGGTCTCTGACCTGTTCACGTGTGCGTGGCGTCATAACGCGCTTCACAGACCTGTCTCTACCTCGGCATGACGTGGCGCCCGTAGGGGCGCATTGCACGCGCCTGGCGATCCCGTAGCAGATCGCAGGCCCGCGCCCACTTCAACTTGACGCCCCATCCGCGCGGCATACAATGGACGCGAAGCAGCAGCCTGCCCAGGACGCCCGGCACATATCCTGTTTCGCCCGAAAGGAACCGTATGCCCCCCACCCGCACCCTCATCAAGGCTTCCCACATCATCGCCTATGACGGCAAGCGCCACCGCCACCTCAAGGACGGCGTCGTCGTGATCGAAGGCGACCGCATCATCCACGTCGGCAAAACGTGGACCGGCGCCGCCGACGTGACGATCGACGCCGCCGGCCGCGTGGTGACGCCCGGCATGATCAACACACACACGCACCTGAGCGAGTCGCCGCTCGATCGCTCGCTCGTCGAGGACACCGGCAAGCGCAACTTCTACAACAGCGCACTATTCGATATGCTGCCCGGCCGCAGCGGAGCCGAGGACGAGGAGATGATGCAGATCTGCCTCGACTTCTCGTTCGCCGAACTCTTGCAGACCGGCACGACGACCGTCGTCGAGATGGGGCCAAAGGACCTGTACGACTACACCGCCGACACCGCCGCGCGCTACGGCGTCCGCGTTTACGTCGGCATGGGCTACCGTTCCGGCCGCTGGTACAGCGACGACGGCAAGGCGGTCAAGTATGAGTGGAACGAAGCGCAAGGCATACGCGACATGGACGACGGCGTCGCGTGGCTGGAGAAGAACCACGGCACGCGCGGCGGCCTGGTCAACGCCCTGCTGGCCCCGCGCCAGGTGGACACCTGCTCGGCAGCGCTGCTCAAGCGCACGCGCGAGGCGGCCAACCGGCTGAAGGCGCCGGTCACCCTGCACACCTCGCAGTCAGTGGTCGAGTTCCAGGAGATGATCCGCCGCAACGGCTGCACGCCGATCGAGTGGCTGCGCGACATCGGCTTCCTCGGCCCGGATGTATTGCTCGGCCATGCCATTATCATCAGCGGCCATTCGTGGGCCAACTACGCCGGCGACGACCTCGGCATCATGGCGTCAACCGGCGTGTCGGTCGCGCACGCGCCCTGGGTGTTCGTGCGGCGCGGCGTGACGATGGAGTCGTTCTATAAGTACATGCAGGCCGGCATCAACATGACGCTCGGCACCGACAGCGCGCCGCAGAACATGATCGAGTCGCTGCGCTACGCCAGCATCTTCGCCAAGCTGATCGAGCGGCAGACCGAGATCATGCGCGCCTCACACGTCTTCGACGCGGCGACGCTGGGCGGCGCGCGGGCGCTCGGCCGCGACGACCTCGGGCGGATCGCCCCCGGCGCGAAGGCCGACCTGCTGATCTGGGAGGGCGCGAGCCACTCGATGGCCCCGCTGCGCGACCCGATCCGCAACATCGTCTATAATTCACAGGCAAGCGACATCCGCACCACGATCGTCAATGGCCGCGTCGTCATGCATGACGGCGTGGTGGTCGGCGCGCCGGACATGCGGGCGCTGGCGCAGCGCATGCAGGCTGCCGGCGAGCGCATGTGGCCGGCGATGCAGAAGGGCGACTGGGGCCACCGCACCGTCGACCAGATGTCGCCGATGAGCTACGCTGAGTGGGACGGCGCGTGACAAGATGACACGATGACAAGATGACAAGATGACCGGATGACAAGGCGCCTTGGTGACAGGGTGACACAAGAGATCACAGAGTCGCCAGTCCAATGGCTTGTCATCCTGAGCGCGAAGGCAAGACGCTGTGCTTTTGGGGCGGTGCGCGCGCGAAGGATCTCGAATCTGTGATCTAATGTGACTAGGTGAGCATCAGGCTATCGCTGGCGCCCCGTTTCTTGACGGGCATCGTCACCTTGTCATCCTGTCATCCTGTCATCTTGTCTTCTTGTCATTCTCTCGCCTTGCTCTAACATGGAGACCCGATGGCCCCCGAACGCACACTGATCAAAGCATCGCACATCATCGCCTTTGACGGCAAACAGCACCGCTATCTGAAGGACGGCGTCGTCGTCTATGAGGGCGACAGCATCATCCACGTCGGCCGGAAATTCGACGGCACGCTTGACCACCTGATCGACGCGACCGGCAAGCTCGTGACGCCCGGCCTCATCGACACACACATTCACATGGGCGGCTCGCCGCTCGACAAATCGTTCATCGAGGACCACGGCAAGCGCAACTTCTTCAACAGCGGCCTGTTCGAGATGCTGCCGGCGCGCGGCGCGGCGCAGGACCAGGCCGCCTCCGAGTGCTGCGTCGAGTTCTCGATGATGGAACTGCTGCACACCGGCACGACGACCGCGCTGGAGATGGGCAACGTGCACGACTACACGGCGGCGCAGGCGGCGCGCTTCGGCGTGCGCGCCTACATCGGGCCGATGTACCGCTCCGGCCGCTGGTACACCGACGACGGCAAGACCGTCAAGTACCACTGGGACGAGGCGGCGGGCACGGCGGCGTTCGAGCGCGCGGTCAAGTGGATCGAGGAGAACGACGGCACGCACGGCGGGCTGGTCAAGGGCTTCCTCTCACCGGCGCAGGTCGACACGTGCAGCGAGGCGCTGCTGAAGCGCACGCGCGAGGCGGCCACCCGCATGCGCGTGCCGGTGCAGATGCACACCTCGCAGTCGGTCAACGAGTTTCGCGAGATGGTCAACCGGCACGGCCTGTCGCCGATCGAGTGGCTGGAGAGCATCGGCTTCCTCGGCCCCGACGTCTCGCTCGGGCACGCGATCATCGTGGCGGGCGGCGCGTGGGCGCAGTTTGCCGGCGACGACATCGCGATCATGGCGCGGCACGGCGTCTCGGTGGCGCACGCGCCGTGGGTGTTCGCGCGGCGCGGCATCGCTATGGAGTCGTTCGCGCGCTACCTGAAGGCGGGCATCAACATGACGCTCGGCACGGACACCGCGCCGCAGTCGATGATCGAGGCGATGAAGTTCGCGGCCGTGATCAGCAAGATCATGGACCGCCAGACCGAAATCGCCACCGCCGCCGATATGTTCAACGCGGCGACGCTCGGCGGCGCGCGCGCCGTCGGCCGCGACGACCTCGGGCGCATCAGCGCCGGGGCCAAGGCCGACATCGTCATCTGGGAGGCCGAAAGCCTCTGGATGTCGCCGCTGCGCGATCCGGCCAAGAACATCGTCTACAACGCGCAGGCCGAGGACGTCAAGACGGTTATCGTCAACGGGCGCGTCGTCATGCGCGACGGCGTCATCCCGAACGCGCCGAGCATCCAGCAGATGGCGCAGCGCCTGCAGGAAGCCGGCGGGCGCATGTGGCGCAACATCCCGGCCGGCGACTGGGCCGAGCGCGAAGCCGACGAACTAACGCCGCAGAGCTTTGACTACTGGGACGCCGCCTAATGGAACCTCCAAATCCCAAACACCAAATCCCAAACGCTTCAAGCGTCGCGCTCTGCTCGCCGGGATCGGTGTTTTTGGGGCTTGGGATTTGAGATTTGGGATTTTTACGTGATCGATCATTTCATCCGCATCAACAACCTGCGCTTTCACTATCTGGAGTGGCCGCGTGACGGTGCGCCGGTCATGCTGCTCGTGCACGGCTTCAGCGGGCACGCGCTGACCTGGGATGTGTTCGCCGAATCGATGGCGCGTCGCTTCCGCGTGATTGCGCTCGACCAGCGCGGCCACGGCGACAGCGACTGGGCCGACGAGTACGGCACGGAGCACTCGGTCAGCGATCTGCGCGAGTTCATCGCCGCGCTCGACCTGCACCAGATCACGCTCGTCGCGCACTCGATGGGCGCGCGCAACAGCATGGTCTACCTGAACCGTGAGCCGGCGCGGGTGGCGAAGTTTGTGATCGTGGACATCGGGCCGGAGTTGAGCACGGCCGGCGGCACGCGCATCCGCGACGGCTGGCAGAACTCTCAGGACGTGTTCGATTCGCCGGAGGAGGCGTTCGCGCAGTTGCGCGCCGTCAACCAGCGCCCGCCGCTGGAGCACCACCGCACGCGCGTCTATCACAGCCTCAAGCAGTTGCCCGACGGCCAATGGACGTGGAAGTACGACAAGAAGCTGCGCACGCCCGGCGGCCAGCACGCGCCGCATGCGCTGATCACCACCGCCGACTGGTGGCGCATGTGGCAGAACATCGCCTGCCCGACCCTGCTCGTGCGCGGCGGCCTGTCCGACCTGCTGTCGCCCGAGACGGCGCAGAAGATGACCGAAACGAACCGGCACTGCACGCTGGTCGAAATCCCCGGCGCGGGTCATTCCGTGCCGATGGATCGCCCGGCGGAGTTTGAAGCAGCCGTGCGGGAATGGCTGCAACCATGACACCACGTAATTCCTATCTGATATTGGCCTGTGTGATGCTGTTCATGAGCGCCTGCTCCTTCGGCGGCTTGCTGGCGCCGGAGCCGACGCCCGCACCGACGCGCCGGCCGCGGCCGACCAACACGGCGACTCCGACCGAGACGCCCACGCCGACCGAGACGCCGACAGCGGTTCCAACCGCCACCGGCACGTCGACGCCAACCAGCGTGCCGCCGACCGCGACCAATACCAGCGTGCCGAGCGCGACGTTCACACGTCGCCCGCCGACGCTGACCTTCACCGCGACCGCGCCGCCTGCCCCGACCAATACACCCGTGCCCGAATTCCCGCTGACCCACAACTGGGTCAACGCGGGCCGCCCGTATGACGCCAACGAGTGCGCAACCTTTCCGAACGGCACGCACATCGGCGGGCAGGTCAAGCGCGCCGACGGCAGCGTGGTCACCGGCGCGATCCGCACCGCCGCCATGCACCTCTGGATCAAAGGCGACAACGGCGGCATCTTCGCCTACCCGGGACTGTACCGCGACTTCCCAAACTGGAACGACGGCCGCTGGGACGCCGAATTCCCAAAACGGGCGCAGGACTTCGAGTGGCACATTTTTATCAGCGCTAAGGGTAGCGACGCGAGCATCTCCAGCGATCTGAGCGCCGTCGCCTCGGCGGTCGACAAGTGCGGGCAACCCGGCACGAAGAACTACTTTGTCGTTGACTGGGTCACGCGCTAACGAAAGGAAGCAGGCGATGCATCGCTGGTTGACGGTACTGCTGTGGACGGTCATCGTGCTGGCGACGGCCTGCACGCCGGACGACCTCGCCTCGCTGCGGCCCACGGCCACGCCGCCGCGCCCGCGCCCGACCGAGATCGTGCGGGCACTGCCGACGCCGACCGTCGAGGCAACACTCACGCTCGTGCCGCTGCCGACCGCCACGGGCACCAGCACGCCGACCGCCACCAGTACGGTGACGCAAACGCCGGCCGCCACCGCAACCGGCACCAGCACGCCGACGCGCCGGCCCCCAACGGCAACCTTCACGCGCCGGCCGCCCACGCTGACGTTTACGCCGCGCCCGCCGACGCTCACCTCCACACCGCGTCCGCCGACCAACACGCCCGTCCCCACGAACACGCCGGTGCCGCCGTTCCCGCTCGTCGCGCGCTGGGTCAACAGCGGCCGTCCGTTCGATGCCAACGAATGCACGTGGCTCAACGGCACGCACATCGTCGGGATGGTACGCCACAAAGACGGCACGCCGGTGACCGGGCAGGCCAAGGCCGCGATCATGCACCTCTGGATCAAAGGCGACGGCGGCGGCCCGTACGCCTATCCAGGACTCTATCGGGACTTCCCGCAATGGTCGGACGGGCAATGGGACGCCGACTTTCCGAAACGCGCGCAGGACTTCGAGTGGCACGTCTTCATCAGCGCAAAGAATAGCGACGACCCGATCTCGTCCGATCTGGCTGGCGTTTCGTCCGGGGCGGACAAGTGCGGGCAGCCGGGCACACGCAACTATTTTGTGGCGGACTGGTATCAGAATTGAGATTGACTGCATAATAGAGTACGAGGGCAAGCATGGCGACCAAGAGCGAAAGCTGGCCTTGCGACAAGTTGCATAACACATTGGCGAAAAAATGAAGACCCTGGATGAAATCAAGAGGGATTTGCGAGAGCAACGCGGCCTACTCGCCGAGCGGTACGGGGTCGCGGTCGTCGGCATCTTCGGATCACAGGTTCGCGGTGAAGCGAGGACTGACAGTGATGTGGACCTCCTGGCGGACATCGTGCGTCCCATCAGCCTGTTCGAACTGGTTGGCGCAGAGCTGTATTTGAGCGACCTGCTGGGCATGAAGGTTGACCTGGTGCCGAAGCGGAGCCTGCGGGCAGAACTGCGAGACATCATTATCAACGAGGCGGTGGCGCTGTGAACCGCAAGATTTCGCTTTACTTACGAGACATTCTCGAGAACATGCGGAATACGGAGGAGTTCGTGACCGGCATGCCCAGGGAGCGCTTCGAGCGCGACAAAAAGACGCTGTATGCCGTTCTGCGCTCGATTGAAGTTATCGGCGAGGCGACCAAGCACGTTCCTCAAGAAATCAGGGATCGCTATCCGGATATCCCTTTGGAGGGAAATGGCGGGTATGCGTGACAAGCTGATTCATGATTACATTGCCGTGGACGTGGAGACGGTGTGGTTGGTCATCGCAGATCGCATACCGGCGATCATGCCGCGCGTGGAGCAGGTTCTGATCGACGTACAACGAACAGAGAAATAGGCGACGATCGCCTGCAGAGAAACCAAGGGGAACAACAGCATGGACCGCACCTATATCGAACGCGTATTCGCCGCCGTCGCGGCCAAAGACCTGGAGACGGTGATGGCCGTCTTCGCCGACGACGCGCTGTTGTACGACCCGCACTACCCCCAGCCGGAGATGCGCGGCAAGGCCGCCATCCGGCGCGGGCTGGAATGGGGCATGGGCAGCATGCAGAAGTTCGGCTTCCCGATCCGCAACTGCTGGATCGACGGCGACAAGGCCGTGATCGAGGTCGACACGCACCACGTGCTCAAAGGCGGCATGGAGCTCAAGTTCCCGCAGATCTTCGTGATCGAGACGCGCGACGGGCTGGTGACGCGCTTGCAGTCGTACGTACCATACCCGCCGCCGGGTATTCCCGGCATGATTGGCGGCCTCACCCGCTTGCAGTGGCGGCTGACCGGGAAGATGTAGCACGGAATCAAGACCTCACAGGTCTTGGGGGACCTGTGAGGTCTCCTAAACACAAGGAGACACACATGGACAAACGACGATTCGGACGCACTAACCACAAGAGTTCGATCATCATCTTCGGCGCAGCAGCGCTCGGCGAGGTGTCGCAGGCCGACGCCGACCGCGCGATCGAGGCGGCGGTCGCGCACGGCGTCAACCACATCGACATCGCGCCGTCGTACGGCGAGGCCGAACTGCGCATGGGCCCGTGGATGAAGACACACCGCAAAGACGTGTTTCTGGGCTGCAAGACCACTGAGCGCACGAAGCAGGGCGCGTGGGACGAACTGCGCCGCTCGCTCGACCGCCTGCAGACCGACCACTTCGATCTCTACCAGATGCACTCGCTCAAGAGCATCGCGGACGCCGACGAGGCGCTCGGCCCCGGCGGCGCGCTCGAGGCGTTCCTCGAAGCGAAGGCGCAGGGGCTGACGAAGTACCTCGGCGTCACCGGCCACGGCCTGCACATCGCCGCGACGCACCTGCACGCGCTCAGCCGCTTCGACTTCGACTCGGTGCTGTTCCCGCTGAACCCGGTGCTGTGGGCGAACGAGACGTACCGCGCCGACGCCGAGCGCCTGCTGGAGACGGCGCGCACGCGCGACCTCGGCGTAATGTGCATCAAGGCGTGGACGAAGGGGCCGTGGGGCGCGCGCGCGCGCAGCTACCACACCTGGTACGAGCCGTTCGACGACGCGCCGACGCAGCGGGATGTCATGCGCTTTGCGCTCTCGCAGAACGGCGTGACCGGCCTGTGCAGCGCGGGCGACGTGCGGCTGATTGACAACATCCTGAACGCCGCCGAGACGTTCATGCCGATGAACCTGTTCGAGCAGTCCGAGATGCTGAAGCAGTCGGCGCAGTACGAGAACCTGTTCGCATAGGAAAGTTCTACCGCAGAGGACGCGGAGAACGCAGAAAAGGGGCTAGCATTGTCGTAACGCGTGCGCGCCTGAAAAGGGTTGTCATGCTGAGCGCGGAGGCAAGACCGGCGGCGTACAACCCGCCGGTGGCGCGAAGCATCTTGTATGCCGCAATTCAGATGCTTCGCGCGTGAGGCGTGCCATAGGCCGATCGTGCGACCTTCGCGTTCAGCATGACATTTCTAGCGAGCATGGCTCGCTCAATCCGAATTGCGATGGCACCATGAGAGACGGAACACGTTACCACGCGCAATACCCGGTTTCGGCCTACACGTTTCCACGCGAAGCGCACATTCATGCTGTGCAATTTGACGCGGAATACATCCACGTCGATTTGACCGACGGTCGCCGTATCTCTATGCCGCTTTGGTGGATACCGACACTCTTCAATGCGCCAGCCGAAGAGCGCGAGAAATACGAGATTGACCGCAGTCGAAGCATGCTCGTCTGGAATCCGGCGCATTGCAGTATCAACGACGAGTTGCGCATCATAGACTACCTCGAGCCAGCGCGCGGTACAGAATAGCAGGTGGCTACACCTACCGGCCGCACGGAATATCGGAAAGGCCCTCCGGGTTGTCGAAACCCAGAGGGCCTTTCTTGTGAT
Source organism: Chloroflexota bacterium (assembly GCA_016235055.1). Lineage (NCBI taxonomy): Bacteria > Bacillati > Chloroflexota > Chloroflexota bacterium. The sequence continues at coordinate 30,930 of JACRMK010000066.1, forward strand.
TCAGAACAAAACACCAAGACACAAAGGCACAAAGAAATCAGATTGGTTTTCCTTTGTGTCTCTGTGCCTCTGTGTCTCTGTGGTGAGTTTCCGAGTGCCTTATCCCGGCAGCGGCGCGTCGTGGCCGCGCGCGGCCATGCGCTCCATGCCCGTCACCTTGCCGTCCACCACCAGCAGCGCGTAGTCGTGCAGATTCACCGTCGGGCAGACGTGGCGCGGCACCAGGTAGAGGTTCTCGCCGATCTCCGGCAGCTTCTCGCCTTCCGGCAAGTCGATCGGCAGGTGCTCCTCGCTGGGACCGGCCGGCCTCCACGCGCCGTGCCCGATCACCGCGCAGGTCGGCACGCCCGCGTCGGCCGAGACCGCCTTGTGCCCGCCGTCGGCCGTCACGCGCGTCGGCGTCGGCCGGCTGATGACCGCCGCCATCACGACCGCGGCCGGCTTATAGTCGAAGCCAAGCGACTGCGGCAGGACCTCCATCGTCGTTGTATCGTGGAAACCGACCGTGCCCGGCGAGATGCGGTGCACGAACGTTGCGTCGCCGAACGGCTTGTACGAGAGCGAGACCGGGAACGCCGGTGTGCCCGCCGTGATGACTTCCGGAATTGTGATGCCCGACCGCTCCAGCCCGGCGACGAGACCCAGCAGCGCGTCGTAGTCGGCATGCGCCAGCTTTTCGCGTTCGGCCATATCCTTCTGGTTGCGGTGCCCGTCGTACCAGTGCAGGCCGCGAAACTCCAATCCGGCGTTGCGTACCGCACGGATGATCGGCTCCAGTTGGCCGCGCAGGCCGACCGCCAGGCCGCTGCGATTCATGCCCGGGTTCACGTCGATGAACACGCCGACGTGCGCGCCGCGCCACTGCGCGACCTGCGCCTCCGATTCGAGCAGCACGCTAATGCGCGTCTGCGGATACTGCTCGGCCAGCGCGCGCACGCGCCGCGCATTGGCGCCGACGACGGCAAACGAGAGCAGCGCGTCGGGCGCACCGACCTTGCACAGCGTCTCCAGTTCGAGCGTCGTCGCGCACTTGAACTGCTGGATGCCGAGGCCCAGGTACTGCTTCATCACCGAGCCGAGCTTGACCGTCTTGACGTGCGGGCGCCAGCGGTTGACGTCGCCGTCGCAGAACTTCAGCGTGACCTTGACGTTGTGCTCGACCAGCTTCGGGTAGATCAGCAACGCGGGCGTGGCCAACTCGGCCTCGTTGGCGACGCGATATTCGTTGAGCGGAATGTCCGGCATGGAACTCTCCTGTGGTTGGATGGATGCGCCTAATATAGCGGCAAATGCGCGCGGCGGCAAGACGCTGAAGCACTCGGGGAATACCTGCCAAGTCGGACCCGTGCGTATATGGTAGGGGCCGACCTGCGTGTCGGCCCGCAGCGTGTCAGGCGGGCGCACACGCCGGTGCGCCCCTACGTGATCCTGACAGTTCTTGGGTGTACCCCAAGCGCCCATGCACGCGCCGCGCCATCCGTTTCAGGTATAATGGGCGGGATACCACGGCTGATTCCAAATAGAGGAGACTATATGCCCTTGCATCCCGATGCCGCCGCATTCATGAAGCAGCGTGAAGCGTGGGGCGTCATACCGACCAACGAACTGACGCCCGAAGCGGCGCGCGAACAGTCCATGCGCGTGACGAAGCTGCTCGGCCCCGGCGAGCCGGTCGCGCACGTCGAAAACCGCACGATCAAGACCCACGATGCCGAGGTGGATATTCGCATCTATCGCCCGGCCGGCGATGGCCCGTTCCCGGTCGTCGTGTACTATCATGGCGGCGGGTGGGTGCTCGGCAACCTCGACGTGGTGGACTTCTACTGCCGCGCATTGACCAACGCCAGCGGCTACATCGTCGTATCGTCCAACTACCGGCACGGCCCCGAGGATCGCTTCCCGGCCGCCCCCGAGGACTGCTACGCCGCGCTGGTCTGGGTGGCGCGCAACGCCGCGTCGTTCGGCGGCGATGCATCGCGCATCGCCGTGGCGGGCGCCAGCGCGGGCGGCAACCTGGCCGCCGTCGTCTGCCAGATGGCGCGCGACCGCAACGGCCCCGCGCTCAAGTTCCAACTGCTGATCGTGCCGGTCACCAATCACTTCTTCAGCACCGCCTCGTACCGCGACAACGCCGAGGGCTACATGCTGACGACCGCCGCGATGAAGTGGTTCTGGGAGCGCTATCTGAAGGATCCGGCCGATGGCGCGCACCCGTACGCCTCTCCGCTGCGCGCGCAGAGCCTGGCCGGGCTGCCGCCCGCGTTCGTGCAGACTGCCGAGCTCGACCCGCTGCGCGACGAGGGCGAGCAGTACGCCGAGCGGCTCAAGCAGGCCGGCGTGCCGGTCGTGCAGAAGCGCTACATCGGCATGATCCACGGATTCCTCGGCCCCGATGCCCTGCCCGACTCCGTCGCGCAACTACGGCAGGCGCTCGGATGATCGAGCTCCTGTCACCGGACGGCTGGCGCGACTATGCGCTCCTTGACTCCGGCGAGGGCATGCGGCTGGAGCGCTTCGGTCCGCACACCTTGGCGCGCCCCGATTCGGAAGCGATCTGGCATCGGCGCCTGCCCGAATCCGCCTGGGCGCAGGCCGACGCCACCTACCAGCACGGCGAGGAGAAGGAGCGCTGGCACACGCGCAAGAAGCTCCCGGCGCAGTGGGCGCTGCGTCACCGCGATCTCGTCTTCTACGCGCGGCTGACGCCATTCAAGCACACCGGCGTATTCCCGGAGCAGGCCGCGCTGTGGGACTGGATGCGCGCACAGATCGAGGCGGCCGCCCGCCCGATCAACGTGCTGACGCTGTTCGGCTACACCGGCCTCGCCGCGCTATCGTGCGCGGCCGCCGGCGCCAGCGTGACCTATGTGGACGCTTCGAAGTGGGCGTCGGACTGGGCGCGCGAGAACCAGACCGCCTCCGGGCTCGACGACCGGCCGGTGCGCTGGATCGTGGAAGACGCGCTGAAGTACGCGCGGCGCGAAGCGCGGCGCGGCGTGCGCTACGACGCGCTGGTGATGGACCCGCCATCGTTCGGGCGCGGCCCCAAGGGCGAGGTGTGGAAGTTCGCCGACGACTTCCCGGCGCTGCTCGAAGCGAGCGTCGCGCTGCTGTCGGACACGCCGCTGTTCGTCACGATCACCGGCTATGCGATGGACGTCTCATCGGTGACGCTGGCGAACCTGCTCAACGACGCGATGGGCCGCAAGCGCGGCGGGCATATCTGGCCGAGCGAGTTGACGCTGGCCGAGCAGTCCGGCGGCCGCACGCTCTCGACCGCCATCGTAGCGCGCTGGATGGCGAAGCCGTAGAGTTCAAACAAACCCAACACAAAGACACGGAGACACAAAGAAAAACCTGTGTTAAGGTGCTCTTGGTGCCTTTGTGACTTTGTGTTGGGTGTTGGGTTTCGACTCAGGCCGTGCGCGTGTCCTGCCGGGCGAAGAAAACGTACTGCAGGCCGATGCCGAGCACGTACGCTGCGGTCATCACGGCGATAATCGGCTCCCAGCCGTACTCAAGCTGCACGCGGCCGGACAGCGGCGACGCGACCATCATGCCGAATGTCCACATCATCTGGTTTAAACTGGACAGCGAGGCGCGCGCGTCTTCGTGCACGTGCTCCATGCTAAACGCATCGAACAACGGGCCGCTCATCTGCATCAGTCCCGGACGCAGCATGAAGGCCAGCAGGCCAAGCCATGCCCACGGCGAGAAGCCGAGCAGCACGAGCATCACGACGCTGACCGCCTGTGTCAACACTACCGTGCGGATGCGGCCAAAGCGGTTGGCCAGCACCGGCCCGGTCACAATGGCGATGCCGCCCATCAACGACATCAGCGCGAAGATGGTGCCGACCTGCGCATCGGTCAGCGCATAGCGGGTGCGCGCAAACAGGTTGTTGAACGGGATCAGCAGGCCCGCGCCGAGGCTGATCAGCAGGTTAGGGATCAGGATCTTGACGATCAGCCGCCAGTCGGCCCGCACGCCGGAGAAGGCGCGGCGCGCCACCTGTGCGCGGCCGCTATGTCCGGGCGACATGAGCACCAGCCCGCCCAGCGAGACGAGTACGAAGCACGCCGCCACCGCCAGCGCCTCCTGATACGCCTGCGGCGAGTCGGCGTGGAAGCCGCCGAGCGACGCGGCCCACTGCGGCGCGTTCCCGCCGATGAATCCGCCGGCGAAGCCCGCGCCGATCACGGCCGCCTGGTTCATGCTGAACAGGTGAGTGCGCTCGGCCGGCGTGCTGTTCTCCATCAGGAACGGCAGCATCGCGACGACCATGATCGCCAGGCCCGCGCCGTACAGCACCAACATCAGCGCGATCCCTTCCGGCGCAACGACGAGCGTCAGGCCGAACAACGCCGCCGCGATCAGTACGGTCGAGACGGCCAGCGCGCGCCGCAGCCCGATGCGCACCGCGATAATGCTGGCGGGCAGCGCGATGACGAAGATGACGCCTTGCAGCAGGCTGGCCATTTGCCCGACGAAATCCGCGCGGTGACCCAGGCTGACCAGGTAGAAATTAAAGACGACATCGACGATCCGCAGGCCGATGCTGGTGATGAACGCGCCCAGCAGGTAAAGTCGCGCATTGCGGCTGAACCCGGCCAGATGCATTCCGTAGTTGCGCAGGCCGCGCGACACGGCGGCGGACAGATTGCTCATGCGCACATCAGGCCGCCGGTTCGGCGCCGCTCTTCCAAAAGAAGCTGTAGTTGAGGGCGATGCCGGTCACGTACAGCGCGGCCATGCCGAGCACCAGCGGCGACCAGCCATAGCGCACCTGGATCAGTCCGGCGAACACCGGGCAGACCACCGAGCCGAAGGTCCAGATCATGTGGTTCAGGCTGGCGGCGGTTGTGCGCGTTTCCGGCTGCAGCACTTCCATCAGGTAGGTGTTGAAGATCGGGCCGTTCATCTGCATGAACGCCATGCGCATCAGCCAGCCGAATACGCCGAGCTCGAACCACGGCGAGAAGCCGGCCAGCAGCAGCATCGGGACGCTCAGCGCTTCCTCGATGATGACGGCGCGGATCTTGCCGAAGCGCGCAGCGGTCAGCGGCCCGAACGCGATCGCCGTGCTGCAGACGACCGCCGTGAGCGAGAAGACCAGTCCGACCTGCGCGTCGCTGGCATTGTACTGCGAGCGGATGAAGACGCCGGCGAACGGCATCAGCAGGCCGGCGCCGATCGACAGCACGAAGACCGGCAAGAACAGGCGCAGCAACAGGCGCCGTTCTTGGCGTATGCCTGAGAGCGGGCTCGCCATCACACGCTTCTCGCCGCCGGCCACTGTGCGCACGCGCAGCAGCGGCAGCACGCCGACCATCTGCAGCGCGATGACGGCCAGTAGCGCCGATTGATACGCCTGCGGCGCCTGCGCGCCGACGCCGAGGAACCCAGCGGCCAGCGACGGGAAGTTGCCGCCGATGAAGCCGCCCAGCATGCCCGCCGCGGCGCTGATCGCGGCGTAGATGCTGAACAGGTGCTGGCGCTCGGCCGGGCGGCTGTTGTCCATCAGGAACGGCGAACCCATCACGATCAGGATGGCGAAGGTCGCGCCATACAGGCTGCTGGACAGCAGCAAACCGGCCTGACTGGTGAACAGCACCATGCCGACGAACGAGAGCATGTTCCCGGCCATGCCGATCAGCAGCGTGTTGCGGCGGCCGATCCGGTTGCCGAGCATGCCGCCCGGCAGCGAGGCCAGCAGCACGACCAGTTGGTTCAAGCTGGCCGAGAGACCGAGGAAGTCCTGCTGGTAGCCGAGGCTGACCAGGTAGAAGTTGAACAGCAGGCTGTAGACGCTGTAGACCAGCCCGTTGAACAGGCTGGCGATGAGGAAGTAGCGCGCATTGGGGCTGAAGTTGCGCACGTGCGACAGGTAGTCGCGCGCCCCGCGCGAAATCGCAGACGCGAATTGCATGTGTGAAAGTGTACACAATCCGGCATGAATGCACAAACGACCGTAGATAGTTTCCTCGCAGCCTTCGCGCGTATGGATCTCGACGCGATGATCGCCTGCTTTGACGCGGATGCCACCAGCTTCTTTCCGACCGCGCACCACGCCGAGCGGCTGGCCGGCCGCGACGCGATCCGCGCCGGATTCGCGCGCGTGATCGAGCGCGCCCGCGCGCGGGGGCTTGATCACATCGACCTGCCGGTTTCCGACGTGCAGGCGCAGAGCTGGGGCGATGCCGCGCTCGTCACGTGCCACCTGCGCGATGCGCGCCTCGGCCGCCGCAGTTTCGTCCTGCGCCGCAACGGCGACGCATGGCGCATCCTTCACCTGCACGCATCCAACGAGAACGGAACGTCCCGATGAACTCCCCGACTGTCAACCGCACCGTCCCGCTGCTGGTCACCGCCCTGCTGGCCGTGGATGGCCTGCATTTCGTGTTCGCGCGCGCGCTCTCCGGCATCCTGCCGGCGACGACGTCTGCCATGCTCGTGACCGGCACCGCATCGGTCATCATGATCGTCTACGCCGCTTCGCAGGGCAAGCTGCGAATCCAGACGTTGCGCAAGCACCTCGGATTCTTCCTCACGATCGGCTCGCTCCCGGCGCTGAGCACCGCGCTCTCGTACACGGCCGTGTTCTATATCGATCCGGGCACCGCCTCGCTATTGCAGCAGACCGCCGTGATCTACGGCGTGCTGATCGGCGTCATCTGGCTGCGCGAAAAGCTGGCATGGCGGCAGGTGATCGGTGCGCTGGTCTGCCTCGTGGGCGTCGGCATTATCACCTTCCAGCCGGGCGACTACTTGCGCGCAGGCGCAATGCTCGTGCTCGTCAGCACGTTCCTGTATGCGCTGCACGCCGCGATCACCAAGCGCTACGGCGGCCCCATCGACTTCGTCGAGTTCTTCTTGTGGCGCGTAACAACGATGACGGCGTTCCTCTTCATCGGCGCGCTGGCGCAGGGCATCGTGCGCGGACCCGCCGAGCCGGCCGGCTGGGGGCTCGTCGTGTTCACCGGCACGCTGGACGTGGTCGTCAGCCGGTCGCTGTACTACCTGACGCTGCGGCGGATGCCGGTCTCGGTCTTCTCGCTGGTGTTGACATTGAGCCCGGTCGTGGCGATTCTTTGGTCACTCGGGCTGTTCGGCATCCAGCCGACGCTGGTGCAGGCGGCCGGCGGCGCGGCCGTCCTGATCGGCGTCGCCATCGTCACCACCGGCCGCGCGTAGAAGCGCGCATGGTCGGGGCGCACAGGTTGGGCAAACATGTTGGGGCGCACGGCCGTGCGCCCCTATCGCCCATGTGTATGTGGGGCATCGTGTTCTGTGTGTGATTTCGTGTTCCTTCGTGGAGAAGATCAAATGACCCGCATGGCGCTGATCGTGATCGACATCCAGAAAGACTTCTGGCAGCCGCTGGCGCACGAGCCGGGATTGACGGTATTCCCGGAGAACGTCCACGCTCTGCTCGCCACGGCGCGGCGGCACGGCCTGCTGGTCGTGCACACGCAGGCGATCTTCCAGCCCGACCGCAGCGACTGGATGCTGTTCTACCGCCCGGAGGGGCGCGGCCAGGTGCCGTGCATCGCCGGCACGCCGGGGGTCGCGTTCGAGCCGTTCGCCGCGCCGCTGCCCGGTGAGCCGGTCATCCAGAAGCAGACGTTCGACGGCTTCGCCGGCACCGGCCTCGCGGACCTGCTGGCACAGCACGGCATCCGCGCCGCGCTGATCGCCGGGCTGGAGACCTCGGTCTGCGTGCTGTTCACGGCGACCTCGGCGTACCTGCGGCGCATCGTGCCGCTGGTCGTGCGCGATGCCTGCGGCGACAGCGCCGATCGCCACGCCGTGACCCTGCAGATGTACGACCGGCTCTCGTTCCAGACGGTGACGACCGACGACGTAGTGAACGACCTCGACGGCGTCGTGCAGCGCGCGGCCGTCTTCACAATCGAGTAGAAACGATCGCCATCCTGAGCGTGAAGGCAGCACCGCGACTTTCAGCCGCGTCACGCGCGCGAAGGAGCCGAGCACCACGCGCCGGGTTGTCATCCTGAGCGCGAAAGCAGCACGACACACTTACCAACACGCCATGCGCGCGAAGGACCTAAAATCGTCGCAGTCAAGCACCACACTGAGTAGAACTGGTTTGCAGCCATGCGCAGCTACTACGTCTACATCATGACCAACCCGCCGCGCGCCATCGTGTCATCCTGAGCGCGAAGGCAACACCTTGTTTTACACATCCGCCACGCGCGCGAAGGACCTAAAATCTTCTCAGCCAAGCACCACACTGAGTAGAATTAGCTTGCAGCCATGCGCAACTACTACGTCTACATTATGACCAACCCGCCGCATACGACGCTGTATGTTGGTATGACGAACGACCTGAAGCGCCGGATCAGCGAGCACAAGGGCAAACTCATCAAGGGTTATACGAACGCGTACAACGCGACCTACCTGGTTCACTACGAGATTGCCGAGGACGCTGCAACGGCGATCGCGCGCGAGAAACAGATCAAAAGGTGGCTGCGAGCAAAGAAGATCGCCCTGATCGAATCGAACAATCCGGAGTGGAAGGATTTGAGCGTCGAGTGGCTGGACGATGAAGGCTGAGCCCGTTACGGGAAGATTCGGCCATTCGCAGATTTCAGGTCCTTCGCGCGCGAGGCGTTCTTGAACGGCAGCGCGTTGCCTTCGCGCTCAGGATGACAGGTTGGTGATTCGCGCAACCTTACAATCACCCATGTCGCATAGCCATCAATCGAAGAATACACAAGGAACACTTCCATGTCCGACCTGATCTCCCTCATGCAGGGCGCGCGCGTGTTCGACCTCGAACAATCGCGCCACGCCGGTATGCCGGTCCACCCGTCGCACAAGCCGGGCTACCTTTACACGCTCTACCGCCGGCACCAGGACACCTACGCACCGGAGCGCGACGGGCCGCGCTCGTCGGCCTCCGGCATGTTGTCGATGATGGAGCACACCGGCACGCACATCGACGCGCACGCGCACCAGGCCGACTCGCTGACGTTGTGCGGCGGCATCGCCGTCACGCCGCAGGTGCAAACGCCGGCCGGCTTCACGCGCGGCGGCGTCGAGGAGATCGCGCCGATCGTCGCGCGCGGCGTCCTGCTCGACGTGGCCGCCCAGCGCGGCGTGGACGAACTGCCCGCGCGCGAAGAGGTGCATGCGAACGAGCTGCAGGCGTGCGTTGCCCGGCAGGGCGTTTCGGTCGCGCGCGGCGATGTCCTGCTGGTGCGCGTCGGCAACGCGCGGCGCTGGGGCGACGAACCGGCCTATCTCGCCAGCGCCGGCATGGCGCGCGATGCGTCGCTCTGGGCGGCGGAGCGCGGCGTCGTCGCCGTCGGCGCGGACAACATGGCGTGGGACGTGATCGGCGCACGCGACCCGGAGGTCGGCCTCCTGCCGGGGCACCTCGAACTGCTGGCCCGGCGCGGCATCTACATCATCGAGAACCTCAACCTCGACGACCTGAGCCGCGAGCGTATTTACTCTTTCGTGTGCGTCTGCCTGCCGCTCAAGTTTCGCGGCGCGACCGGCTCGCCCGTGCGGCCAGTGGCGATCGTCCAGCAGGCGTAGACCCGAATGGTTTGGCGAAAGCGCCTCGCAGAGCAAATACCCTGCTGTACACCGTTCGTGTCTCGGTGCACGCGTGCGTCTCGATCTGTGCAATCAGCGCGTTGTGCGATTTGTTCCCATTTTGGGAACACGATATAATGGTGGCATGCGGATTATTGCACGCAGGACATTGCGTGAATTCTGGCAACGACACTCGGCCGCCGAACAGCCATTGCGCGCCTGGTATGCGCAGGTGCGCAGCGCCGTCTGGCGCACGCCCGCGGACGTGAAAAATGACTACCGCAATGCCAGCCTGCTGGCTAATCAGCGCGTCATATTTAATATCAAGGGAAACAGCTACCGCCTGGTTACCATGCTCAATTACCAGCATGGCATCGTGTTTATTCGGTTTATTGGCACCCATGCCGATTATGACCGGATTGATGCAGGCAAGATTTGAGGCCGTATGACAGTGAAAATTCACCCGATCCGCGATGAGGCAGACTACGATGCTGCTCTGCACGCCATTGAGACGCTGTGGGACGCCGCACCCGGGACACCGCGCGGCGACGCGCTTGATGTGCTGACGACACTGGTCGCGGTATATGAAGATGAGCATCATCCGGTGCCACCGCCCGATCCGATCGAAGCGATCCAGCACTATCTGGAAAGCCGGGGCCTGACGCGCCGCGATCTCGAGCCATATTTTGGCTCGCGCGCGCGCGTATCGGAAGTGCTGGCGCGCCGCCGGCGGCTGACGTTGCCCATGATTCGCCGGCTGAAACGGGGACTCGGCATCCCGGCCGACGTCCTGATACAGCCATACGATCTGCGCTGATAAGGGCGCTGACGGGGACGCGCTCGCCAATCGTGCTGCACGGCGTTAAACGGTAGACCCATGGATCTCCTCACCTCCGCGCTCCGCAGTGACGACGCCGAGTTCGTTGCCAACGAGGCATACCACCGCGCGCTGGCCGCTGAACTGCGCGACCGGCTGGCGCAGGCGCGCCGGGGCGGCGACGCCCCCGCGCATGCCCGACACCGCGAGCAGGGCAAAATGCCGGTGCGCGAGCGCATCGACCGCCTGCTCGACGACGGCGCGCCGTTCCTCGAACTCTCGCCGCTGGCCGCCGACGGCATGTACGATGGCGACGCGCCGTGCGCCGGCATCGTCACCGGCATCGGCGTCGTCTCCGGGTGCGAGGTCGTCATTGTCGCCAACGACGCCACGGTCAAAGGCGGCACCTACTACCCGCTGACGGTCAAGAAGCACCTGCGCGCGCAGGACGTCGCCGCGCAGAACCGCCTGCCGTGCCTCTACCTGGTCGATTCGGGCGGCGCGTTCCTGCCGATGCAGGACGAGGTCTTCCCCGACCGCGACGACTTCGGGCGCATCTTCTTCAATCAGGCGCGGCTCTCGGCGGCAGGCATCGCGCAGATCGCGGTCGTGATGGGCAGTTGCACGGCAGGCGGCGCGTACGTCCCGGCGATGAGCGACGAGACGATCATCGTCAAAGGCACCGGCACGATCTTCATCGGCGGGCCGCCGCTGGTGAAGGCCGCCACCGGCGTCGACGTCAGCGCCGAGGAGTTGGGCGGCGCCGACGTGCACACGCGCCTGAGCGGCGTGGCCGACCACTTCGCCGAGGACGACGCGCACGCGCTCGAGATCGCGCGCGCCATCGTCGCCACACTCAACACGCGCAAGCCGGTCGCGCTCGACCTCGCGCCGCCGGAGGAGCCGCGCTACGACCCGCAGGAGTTGTACGGCGTCCTGCCGCGCAACCCGAAGGCGCTCTACGACGTGCGCGAGGTGATCGCCCGGCTGGTGGACGGCTCGCGCTTCCGCGAGTTCAAGGCGCGCTACGGCACGACGCTCGTCTGCGGCTTCGCGCGCATCCACGGCTACCCGCTCGGCATCGTTGCCAACAACGGCGTGCTGTTCAGCGAGTCGTCGCTGAAAGGCGCACACTTCGTGGAACTGTGCACCACGCGCGGCATCCCCCTGCTCTTCCTGCAGAATATCACCGGCTTCATGGTCGGCAAGGAGTACGAGGTCGGCGGCATCGCCCGCGACGGCGCGAAGATGGTGCATGCCGTCGCCAACGCCAATGTGCCGAAGCTGACGGTCGTGATCGGCGGCTCGTTCGGCGCGGGCAACTACGGCATGTGCGGCCGCGCCTACGATCCGCGCTTCCTCTGGATGTGGCCGAACAGCCGTATCAGCGTCATGGGCGGCGAGCAGGCCGCCAACGTCCTGCTGACCGTCAAGCAGGATCAACTGGCGCGGCGCAGCCAGCCGCCGCTGCTGCCCGCCGAGGCCGACGAGTTCCGCCGGCCGACCCTCGAAAAGTACGAGCGCGAGGGCAGCCCGTACTACTCGACCGCGCGGCTCTGGGACGATGGCATCTTGGACCCACCGGAGACGCGCCGCGTGCTGGCATTGGCGCTGTCGGCCTGCCTCAACGCGCCGATCGCGCCGACGACTTACGGCGTGTTCCGGATGTAACCTTGCGATGTCGCTTTGGGGCGAAGCGCCGCTCGTGCTACAATCGGCCCGAGAGAACATCGGATGTATACGCTCACCCAACGCCAATCACTGCTGGACGAATTGGTGCGCCGGATTGTGGACGCCTATCAACCGGAGCGCATCATCCTGTTCGGCTCCATGGCGCACGGTAACCCTGACGACGATAGCGATGTTGACATGCTGATTGTCAAGGATACCACCGAGCCGCCGTTGGAACGCCGGGTGCATGTCCGGCGGCTGGCCGCCGATGCTCACCGCCGCGTACCCTTCTCGCCGCTGGTGTTGACGCCGGACGAGTTGGCATCGCGCATCGCGGCGCGCGACGCGTTCTACGCCGACATTCTTCGCAGCGGCATCGTCCTGTATGAGCGACGCTGATCCAGCCGTTCCAGGCAGTTGGTACGCTCAAGGCGACGTTGACTTCCGTGCCGCCGAGATTTTGCTGGCGGCGGGCGAAAGCTTGCCGGTCTCTGCGTTCCTAATCCAGCAAACGGCAGAGAAATACCTCAAGGGCTACTTACTGGCGCATGGCTGGAATCTGCGGCGGACTCACGATCTCGAAATCCTTGTTCAGGACGCGATCGCGCGCGACCAGGAATTCGATCGCTTTCTGATCGCCTGCCAGCGCATCACGGAATACTACATCGAATCACGATATCCGCTCGGGGTACTGACATCATTTGAGTCTGCTCAACTTGCCGCCGATTTCGCTATCGTGAACGACCTCGCTGATCTGATCCGACGTAAAACGCCTCCCGCTGCACCCTGATGTCGCGCGCGCCGCAACCTCACATGTTCCGCAAGCTCCTGATTGCCAATCGCGGCGAGATCGCCGTCCGCATCGCGCGCGCCTGCCGCGAAATGGGCATCGCGACGGTCGCCGTCTACTCCGAGGCCGACCGCGACGCGCTCCACCTGTCGCACGCCGACGAAGCGGTACTGATCGGTCCACCGCCCGCCGCGCAGTCATACCTCCAGATCGAGCGCATCATCGCGGCCGCGCGCGACAGTGGCTGCGACGCGGTCCACCCCGGCTACGGCTTCCTCGCCGAGCGCGCCGAGTTCGCGCAGGCCGTCGCCGACGCCGGGCTGATCTTCGTCGGGCCGCCTGCGTCCGCGATCCGCGCGATGGGCGACAAGACCAGCGCGCGCGCGCTCATGCAGGCAGCCGGCGTGCCGACCGTGCCCGGCTACCAGCGCGCCGCCCCTCGTGACGACGACCGCGACTTCGTTGAGGCCGCGGAACGGCTCGGTTACCCCGTGCTCGTCAAGGCCTCGGCCGGCGGCGGCGGCAAAGGCATGCGCACCGTCGCGGACGCCGGCGGACTGGCCGATGCGCTCGAATCGGCGCGCCGCGAGGCGCTCAACGCGTTCGGCGATGCGGCGGTCTACCTTGAGAAGCTGCTCGTCGCGCCGCACCACGTCGAGTTTCAGGTGCTGGCCGACGCGCACGGCGGCATCGTGCACCTGCTGGAGCGCGAGTGCTCCGTGCAGCGCCGCCACCAGAAGATCATCGAGGAGACGCCGTCGCCGCTGCTGACGCCGGAACTGCGCGCGCAGATGGGCGCGGCGGCGGTCGCGGCGGCGCGCGCCTGCGGTTACGTCAACGCCGGCACGATCGAGTTCCTGGTGGACAGCGAGCGGCGCTTCTACTTCCTCGAAATGAACACGCGCCTGCAGGTCGAACACCCGATCACCGAAGCCATCACCGGCATCGATCTGGTGCAGGCGCAGTTGCGCATCGCCTCGGGCGAGCCGCTCTGGTTCGCGCAGGACGACGTGCGCGGGCGCGGCCACGCGATCGAGTGCCGCGTCTACGCCGAAGACCCCGCGAATGGCTTCCTGCCGTCGATCGGCGACGTGCGGCTGGCCGAGGAGCCGCGCGGCCCCGGCATCCGCGTCGATGCGGGCGTCGCGACCGGCCGTGCCGTGACGCGCTTCTACGACCCGCTGATCGCCAAGGTCATCGCGCACGCCGAGACACGCGATGGCGCGCTGGCGCGCATGCAGCGCGCGCTGGCCGACTATGCGATTATCGGCGTGACGACCAACATCCGCTTCCTGCGCGCCGTGCTCGCCCATCCGGCGTTCCGGCGCGGCGAGACGACCACACAGTTCGTCGACGAGCAGTTCGCCAACTGGACGCTGCCCGCCGCCCCCCTGCCCGACGAGGTGCTGATCGCAGCGGCCATCGCGGAGTTGCAGGCGCGGCCAGCCGCAGTGCCAGCGACCGCCGAAGGCGACGCTTACAATCCATGGCGCGTCAGTGACGGCTTCCGATTGGGGCGGGGCAGCTAATGGAATACCGCTACCAGGTCGTGGATACCGTGCGCGTCGTGCGCGTCGAGCGCGTCGAGCGCGACGGCGACGCTTACCGTGTGTCAATCGACGGCGGCGAGGATGTCGCGGTGCGCATGGCCGACATGGAGGGTTCCACACTCGAGCTCGACCTCTACGGATCGCGGCGGCGCGTGCACGTCGTGCGCGATGGGGGCCGGCGCTTAGCGGCCGTTGGCTCGGACGTGTTTGAGTTCGCGCTCGCGGAGCGCAGCGGCTCGCGCCGGGCGCAGGCCGCCGGCGGCGCGGGCGACCTGACGGCGCAGATGCCGGGGCAGGTCGTCGCCGTGCATGTCGCGGAGGGCGACATGGTCACGCACGGCCAGACGCTCGTCGTGCTCGAAGCGATGAAGATGGAGATGCGGGTCGTCGCGCCGCGCGCGGGCACGGTGCAGAAGGTGCTCGTCAGCGTTGGGCAGGTCGTCGAGCGAGGGCAGGTGCTGGTGGAGCTTGATTAGAAGAAATGACAACACCAAGACACAAAGGCACAAAGAAAACCTGTTCCTTGTGCCTTCGCACCGGGCAGATATTTGTGTCGGATGCGGCGAGTTCTATACCGCAAGCGCCATCGGACGTGTCGTCATCACATCGGTTGCAGACAACCGCCGCACCTGCTCGGGCGCGAGCGTCAAAAGCGCGCGCGTGGAGCCATCGGGATTGACAAACTCAACATCGTAGGCCCGCGTCGGGACGGTGTAGATCTCGACCACGGTGCCTATATCGCCCGCCAGCACGCCATCCGCCGGAGCGCTTATCGTAGCCACAATCACTTCAAGCAGCGCTATTTGGTCGCTCATTGCTCCCTCTCATCTGACCGCGGTGCCGGTTCAATCGTCACCAGTTCGGCGTAGCCATTATCCCCTCGAAATATCCACACGACCGTCACCTGGCGCACGGCTCCATTGGGTCCGGCTAAGGGTCCTGTGATCGTAAACTTACGCCCAAATAGTGATGGGCTACCCGGCTCGGCGCCGCGCGTAATCAACTGCGATCGAATGTCATCAGCGAGTTCGTGCCACCGATCTCTCGAATAGCCCATCGCACGAAAGAATGCAGCCTTGTGTCTGCCGACCGCATGCTCGGGATTGAGAACGTAATCCCTCAATTTCCGAGAGTCAATAACTGCGTTTTCGGCGTTCGGCAGTAGTTCGGGCACAAGGCAATTATATCATGGCGTCCGTGATGGGTTCCATGCCACTAGCCGGTGCCCGCGCCCGCCCGCGCGATCACCTTTTGCGCGGCGCGCAGCATCGGCATGTCCACCATCTTCCCCTCGTACGCGAATGCGCCGGCGCCGGCGCGCTGGTTCGCCTCGAACGCCGCGATCAGCGCCTGCGCACGCGCCACGTCCTCGGCGGTCGGCGTGAACGCATCC
Source organism: Chloroflexota bacterium (assembly GCA_016235055.1). Taxonomy (NCBI): domain Bacteria; kingdom Bacillati; phylum Chloroflexota; species Chloroflexota bacterium. The sequence goes on from JACRMK010000066.1 coordinate 46,718, forward strand.
ATGATGACGGGCACCTGCCGCGGGTGGATCGCCGACTTGCCGCCGTAGCCCATGCCCAGCACCCGGCCGCACTCGGCGCGCAGGCCGTCGGTATCCTGCAGGTCGACGTACACGCCGTCGAGCGCCTGCAGGCCGTTAGCCGCCGCCGCCGTCACAACCGCGCTGCGCGCGTAGAACACCTCCCAGCCTTCACGCGTGCGCGTCGCGCCCAGGTCGCCCGCCAGATCCTCCGAGCCGAGCAGAATTGCGTCCACGCGCGGGTCGGCCTCCGCAATCGGCGCGACGTTCAGCACCCCGCGCGCCGTCTCGATCATCGCGATCAGGCGGATGCCGCCGGCTGGGAAGCCGTGCAGCGCCTCCAGTTGCCCGATCCACTCGCTGACAGCCTGCACCGTCTCGGCCGACTCGACCTTCGGCACAACGTAGCCGTCGGGCTTGCCCGCGACGGTGCTCAGGATGTCCTCGCGCGTCCAGCCGGTGTCGAACGCGTTGACGCGCACCAGTTTCTCGGTGCGCCCGAACGCCACGCTGCCGAGCGCGGAGCGGATCGTGTCGCGCGCGGCTTGCTTGCGGTTGAGCGCAGTGCCGTCCTCGATGTCCATGATAACGGAATCGGGGCCGAGCGCGGCGCCCTTGGCGATCTTGTGCGCGTCGTCGCCCGGCATAAACAGCACGCAGCGGCGCGGGCGGCGGGCGGCGGGAACGGCAGGCAGTGGGGTCATGGCAGGTCCGTTGCGGTTGATCGGGGCTTCTTGTAGAACAGCACCATGCGCTCGACTTCGAGCACAATCGCGCCGTGCTGGTTGCGGCCGAAGTGGCGCAGGCGCACCACGCCGCAGTCGGGCCGCGAGCGCGACTCGCGCTTCTCGACGACCTCGCTGGAGACGTAGAGCGTGTCGCCGTGGAAGACCGGGTGCGGGTAAACGACCTTCTCGTACGACAGGTTCGCGACGATCGTGCCCTCGGTCAGGTCGGGCACCGTCATGCCGACCGCCAGGCCGAGCGTGAAGATGCCGTTCATGATGCGGCGGCCAAACGGCGTGCGCGCGGCGAAGTCCTCATTGAGGTGCAACGGCTGCGTGTTCATCGTCAGCGACGAGAACAGCACGTTGTCCATCTCGGAGACGGTGCGCCCCATCGCGTGTTGGAACGCGTCGCCGACCGTCAGTTCGTCAAAGTATTTGCCGGGCATGGTTCAGTGCGCCCTTTCAGCAAAACCGTTTGGAACACGAATACCACGAAAGAACGCGAATGACACGAAACGGCGCGCCCCTTTCGCGTGCTTCGCGGCATCTCGTGTCGCTCGTGGTCCAATGCTTCTTCCCATCGCGTGCTGGAACGCGTCGCCGACCGCCAGTTCGTCAAAGGATTTGATGGGCATGGTTCAGTGCGCCCCTTCAGCAAAACCGTTTGGAACATGATTATCACGAAAGAACATGAAGACCACGAAACGAGATCAGCCGGTGGGACTCGTTCGCGTAATCGCTTGGAACCGAAACCCGCGATAGGACGCGAATGACACGAAGTTGTATAACATACAGATGGCAGTAGCATTAGACTCCAAGAAAGGAATTGAGCTTTTCAACCAAGAGACGATCTCTGGCTTGCAAGAACCTGTCGAAGTTCTTCACATGCCATAGCTTTCTGTCCAGTGGAACACACTGCTTCTCCAACTCCGTTCGATCGTAAGTAAGTCGGTCAAGATAGGTTGCCGGCTCTTCCATACTTATATCCAGATTTGTGTCCGCACGGATGATTGTGAGGTTGCCGAATATATTAATGGTCCCAGATTGATATCCGTGCCTACTGAGGAGTGCGCGTGGAAAGAAGTGATGAACCTGCAATTTCGCATTCTGTCCAATCACACTTCCATCTAGTGGCGTGCTATTGACCCAGTCGCTTCCGTTTTGGTTGCGAAGCATCGAGATGAACAATGCCATGATGGAGCCACTACGGCTGTTAGACTTTGACCGGAAATAACTTGCCCAGTTTGCAAATTGGATCCATCGAAACACGCCTATTTCCGGGCGTTTTCGCACTCAAGTGGGCAGATTGTTTCCGGTCAAACCCTTAGTATCAAAATCATCGACACTGAGTTTGCGAAGATAACGGCGCGTTATGTCCCACAACTGATCAACAGATGCATTGGCTTCAAGTTTTCGTAGGATCTGATCAAGCTCAGAATACACTGAGCCGCTAAAGTATGTGCGAACGCCAGCAAGAAGAAGCCACTTACGAGCAACTTCACGCTCGGCCTTTGTCCACCCGCGTTTTTGCGCTTTGATATACACGAGTGGGATCAAAGCGTTAAATGATGGAACCCATGCCCCTGAATCCCATCTTACGGTCCCAGTCACAAAATCGATGACATCCTCCAAGCCACGAACAGTCCTGTGCCACGAGGCTCTGATATCGCTTGGGCTTGAGTCGCCAAAGAGCTTTTCAGGCTTGCTGAAATTCATTCGATTTGTATGCACAGCCGCGAGACATTGCATAAGAAATGAGCGGCTGAATTGAAAATGCGGTCGATACTTGCTAAGAACATCAGACATCTCTTTGGAGGTCAGCCCCTCAACGCGATTGGCTAACTCAGCAAGGACAAGATCGCTCTTGTTCAGTTTGCGGCCAGTCGAATTGAACCGTATGAACAACTCGGTTGCATCTCTATAGTCGTCCGATTCATATTCGATGACGCTTATCACATAGTTGAGAACGTTTTGAAGTTGTGCGAGCATCTTGCGCACGGTCTCAGCATGCCGATCCTCATAATAGTCGTCTTCTTCCAGACGGTGCAGGTGCGCCGTGACGTCGAAATCCTTCGACAACACATCTGCGACGGATACATACCAAGGATCTGAGTCGTCTAGAAACTTGTCCCAATAAAACCGGCTATCTTCACGTTCACCATCAGTCCACAAATTGAACATTAAAGGATACTCGTCGCAAGCGTCTCGCACCTGTGAAACCGCCGTAAGCCGCTGTTGTCCATCGAGCAAATAGCCATAGAATCCGTCGAGCTTGCTGGGGGTCCGCCGACGTTTCTGTCCGTGGAACGCCTTACCTTTCACCTCGGTTTTGGGTTTCCAAACTAGCATTTGGCCAATCGGCAGGCCGCGATAGAGCGAATCAAAGAGGAGTTTGACGCTCTGCTTAGGCCACACAAAATCTCGTTGAATTTCTGGCAACTGAAGACGTTCGGAATCTTTGTAGTCAAGAAGTTCACAAAGTGTTTTGGTTGTCAGTCCCATTGTTTCGCCCCTTGAATGTGAAATGGCACGGCATTCGAGACTATTGCCAAGCCTATCTGAGTGCCCGAAATATCACTGGAGACAGTCATCACAAGCCAATCTCGATCGGCATAAAGATTCGGCAATCAGTTCTTTCTCCATGTCGTCCAGCGAGATCGTGCCAGATGCTTCGATTGTGTCTAACCATTCGCGCACGATCTCGCGGTCTTCGGCGTGCTGCATGCGCCTGCGCGCGGCCATCAGCCACGCCAGCAACCGTGCGCGGCGCTTGCAGTTATGGACGCGACAGGAGATCAATGGCTTCCTGCGCTGGCCGACGTTCATCATGCCCTCCCGGTAAACGGTGCGATGCCGTTGGCAAGCAGTATACGCCGTTTTGCGCCGGCGCTCAAACTATTACGCCGTTCGTGGGGCTACCAGCAGAGTGCCGGTAGCCCTCAAAATATCGAGACCCGAAGGGTTTCGCCGGCACGGCCTTATCGCGATTGGTCCCTCAGGAACCCTTCGGGTCTGCCTAAACCGAAGCGCGCGGGAAGCGCCGTTTTGTCGGCGCTGCCATTTGGTGCTATTCTATGGCTAGTGAAGGCTCGCGGTCGTGGGCAGTTGCGCCACGACCGTTTTCTGTGCCTGCCAACCCGGACGGGTCAGAGACCCGTCCCTACGCGCTGTTCACCGTTCACTGTTCACTGTCTTCTGACGACTGGCTACTGAGGCTCCCATGTTGCAGCACCGTTCCGACATCCGAAATATCGCCATCGTGGCGCACGTCGACCACGGCAAGACCACGCTCGTGGACGCCATGCTCAAGCAGGCGCACGTCTTCCGCGAGGGGCAGGCCGTCGCCGAGCGCATCATGGACTCCAACGCGCTGGAGCGCGAGCGCGGCATCACGATCTTCGCCAAGAACGCGTCGGTGCACTATCGCGACGTCAAGATCAACCTGGTCGACACGCCGGGCCACGCTGACTTCGGTGGCGAGGTGGAGCGCGTGCTCAATATGGTTGACGGCGTGCTGCTGCTGGTCGACGCGATTGACGGCCCCATGCCGCAGACCAAGTACGTGCTGCGCAAGGCGCTCGGCATGGGCCTGCGCGCCATCGTGGTCATCAACAAGATCGACCGCCCGCATGCGCGCCCAACGCACGTGCTCAACGCCACGTTCGACCTGTTCGTCGACCTCGGCGCGACCGAGCAGCAGGCCGACTTTGTGACGCTCTACACCGACGCCGTGCGCGGCACCGCGACGTCCGACCCGGCCGCGCCCGGCACGGACCTGCAGCCGCTGTTCGATGCGATCCTGCAAACGATCCCCGCGCCGCTGACCGACCCGGACGCGCCAACGCAAATGCTCGTCAGCAACATCGGCTACGATACATACAAGGGCCGCATCGCGATCGGCCGTTTGTTCGCGGGCGCGCTCAAGGCGGGCCAGCGCGCGAAGCGCATCGACATCCACGGCGAGCAGCACGACGAGCAGGTCGCCGAACTCGGAGCGTTCGAGGGGCTGATCCGCGTCAAGGCCGACGTGGCGAGCGCGGGCGACATCGTCAGCGTGATGGGCTTGCAGGATGTGAACATCGGCGAGACGATCGCCGACCCGGAGCAGCCGCTCGCCCTGCCGCCGATCACGGTGGACGAGCCAACGGTGCGCATGGCGTTCGCGGTCAATACGTCGCCGTTCGCCGGGCGCGAGGGGCAGTACGGCACCTCGCGCAAGATTCGCGAGCGCCTGTACGCCGAACTGGAGCGCAACATCTCCCTGCGCGTCGCCGACGGCGAGACGGCCGACACGTTCTACGTCTCCGGGCGCGGCGAGCTGCACCTCGCCATCCTGATCGAGACGATGCGCCGCGAGGGCTACGAGTTCCACGTCAGCAAGCCGGAAGCGATCGTGCGCGAGATCGACAAGCAGATGATGGAGCCGTGGGAGAACGTGACCGTCAGCGTGCCGAGCGCCAATGCCGGCGCGGTCGTCTCGCTGCTGGGCCAGCGGCGCGGCGAGCTGCAGAACGTGAGCACGCTGTCCGACAACGAGATGCAATACGAGTACCTGGTGCCGACGCGCGGCCTGCTCGGCTTCCGCGGCCGCCTGCTGACGGAAACGCGCGGCACCGGCATCGTGCACTCAGTCTTCTTTGGCTACCGGCCACTGGCCGGCGTCATCGAGCAGCGCGCCATGGGCTCGCTCGTCTCCGGTGATGAGGGTGCCACCACGGGTTTCGCCCTGCACAACATCGAAGAGCGTGGCACGCTGTTCATCGGCCCCGGCACGGAAGTGTACGAGGGCATGATCATCGGGCAGAACGCGCGCGGTTCCGACCTGGTCGTCAACCCGACCAAGCCCAAGCACCTGACCAACGTGCGCTCGTCCAACTCGGAAATCCAGGAACGCCTGACGCCGCCGCTCATCATGAGCCTGGACGATGCGCTGGAGTATATCACGAGCGAGGAACTGGTCGAGGTCACGCCAAAGAACATCCGCCTGCGCAAGCGGCAATTGGATGCCGAGGACCGCAAGCAGAGCAAGATCCGCCAGGAGCGCCAGCAGGAAAACGCCTGACGGAAATCCCAACTCCCAATGTCCAAATCCCAAACAGCCCTCCGGGTCAACCCCGCGAGGGCTGTTGTTCTTTAGCCTGTCATTCTGAGAATATCCATACGGCCCCACGGTATGCGATGCGGCAGAAACTTAAGCATGGCCTATGCGAGTCGTCATTCCGGCGAAAGCCGGAATCCAGGCGCGCGCATCACGGCCTGTAAGCGCGCCAGATGTCGGCGTGGATGCCGGCTAACGACATGCCGGCATGACGAATTGGAGTGTGCGATCATGCCCTCAGTGGCGATGAAGTTTCTGAGCAGCGCAAAAGCATGGCCTCCTGAATCCGGTGCACTTCGCGCGCGAAGGATCTCGAATCTGCAACGGCCATGGCATCTCCGCACCTCGCTGCGCCACAATCGAGATGCTTCGCGCATGAAACACACCTGATTCTCTCTGTGCCTCCGTGCCTCTGTGGTTTGCGCTATGTCTTACCCTCGCGCGCGCAGGATTTCCAGTATCCGGCGGTTCCGCTCCGTTTCCTTGAACCACTCGAACTCCAGCACGTACCCTTCCGGGTCCTGCGCCATAAAGCCGCGCACCTGCGAGCGGTCGCTGTCGTACTTCGGCATGAAGATCGTCACGCCGTTCGCCACGAGGTGATCGTACCAGCCGTCCGGGTCCTCGGTCACGAACGCGATGATGACCGGCTTGGTGTCCGACGCCTTCAGCGTGCCGTGCTCGCTGTCCACCAGGCCGATGTACGACTGGTCGGTCACGCGGAAGATCTTGGCAAAGCCCTGATCGACGGTCAGATCGAGTCCCATCACGCGTGCGTAGAAATCAGCCGCACGCGCCAGGTCCTTGTAGTAGACGAAAACGATGTTGGCGGAAACGGCCTTACTCGGCATCGATACTCCTGTAAGTCTTCAACACAAAGCCACAAAGGCACAAAGAAATCTGAAATGTTCTTGGTGACTTTGTGTCTTGGTGTTGGCTTTTGGTATATGCCCAAGGCTTGCCCTGGGACTAATCGTCTGCTGCCGCGCGCCGCCGGGCCTTGATCTGGCCGCGCTCCTTCTTCGCCTGTATGCGCCGCTCGCGCGAGGCGCCGGTCGGCGCGGTTGGGCGGCGCTTCCTCGCCGGCTTCAGCGCGGCGGCCACGAGCGCGACGAAGCGCGCCGTCGCGTCCGCGCGGTTTTCCAGTTGGCTGCGTGTCGCGTGCGAGACGAGGTGCAGCACGCCGTCGCCGTCGATCCGGTTCGCCAGCTTGCGGAGCAATAGGTCGCGCTGCGTGTCGGACAGCGACGGCGAATGCGCCACGTCGAACAGCAACTCGACCTGCGTCGCCGTCTTGTTGACGTTCTGCCCGCCGGGACCGCCGCTGCGCGCAAAACGAAAGCGCAACTCGGTTGCCGGCAGGGACAGCGCGGGTGTGATCTCCAGCAGTTCAGTCATGCTATACCATGGGCCGGCGCGCGGCCAGCCGGTGCTCGATGTCGGGTAGGTGTTGGTGAAGGTGCTCGATGGAGCCGTCACTACTTGAGTGCGTCGAACACGCGAAGCGTAGCATAAGTGTTTGCATAAAGCAAACCTGCGGGGAAATACCGGGCCAGGTGATTGACCTGGGTTTTTCTTTGTGATAAGATGCCGCGTGACGCTGGCTCACTATGACCATTGCAGCCTGGAGAACCACATGTCCGACATGCCGGAGCATAGCCACTTACACGACGAAGGCCATGCTCATCCACACGATGGCGGCCACGCCCATCCACACGACGAAGGCCATCCTCACCCGCATGAGCATAGCCATGATCACGGCCACTCGCACGGACACGGCGTGCTGGCGACTCTGCGCGAGGCGATCCCGTTTCTGCACGGCCATAGCCACGGCGAAGTGAATATCGACAATGCGCTCGAAACGAGCGCGCGCGGCATATGGGCGCTCAAAGTCTCGCTGGTTGGCCTGGGCATCACCGCGGTATTCCAAGTGGTGATCGTCATGATTAGCGGAAGCGTCGCCCTGCTGGCGGACACGATTCACAACTTCTCCGACGCACTGACCGCCGTGCCGCTCGGCATTGCGTTTGTGCTGGGGCGCCGCGCGGCAAGCCGGCGCTATACCTACGGCTACGGACGCGCCGAGGACATCGCGGGAGTCATCATCGTTGGCATGATCTTTGCCAGCGCGGTGATCGCGGGCTACGAAACCTACCTCAAATTTGTCAGCCCGGAGCCGCTGCGTAACGTCGAATGGGTCATCGTGGCCGCGATTGTCGGGTTTATCGGCAACGAAGCGGTGGCCATCTTCCGCATCCGCGTTGGGCGCGAGATCGGATCGGCCGCACTGATTGCCGACGGTCAGCATGCACGCATTGATGGTCTGACTTCGCTGGCCGTCCTGTTCGGAGCGGTCGGCAGTCTGATGGGCTTCCCGCTGGCTGATCCGCTTATCGGCTTGTTGATTTCGGCCACGATTCTACTGATCGTCAAGGACACGGCGGTCATCATGTGGCGCCGGCTCATGGATGCGGTGGATCCGGCCGTTGTGAGCGCGATTGAACAGACCGCCGCCGGGGTGCCCGGCGTCCAGGATGTGCATGCCGTACGCGTGCGGTGGGTCGGGCACAAGCTGCACACTGAGTTGCATGTCGCTATCGATGAAGACCTGACCACGCGAGAGGCTCATCGGATCGTCGAGGAAGTGCGCCACGCGTTGTTCCACAGCCAGGCGCGCTTGACCGGCATCAATGTGCATGCCGATCCATGCGGGCACGGCGGAGAAGACACTCACGCCATTAACGCGCACCACGAGCAGCGCGCACTTTCCCCTATGTAGAGCAGGCAGTTATCGACTGGCCTTCCCGCGCGCAGCCAGCCAGCGCTCGATGTCAGGCAGGTGCTGCTGGCGATGCTCGACGGAGTCGTTGACGATGCACTGCCAGAGCGCCTGCGGACGCCCCCAGCGCGGCACGACAAACCAGGCGCTCGCCTCGGCGTCGTTGAGATCGGCGTAACTCAGCGCGGCGACACGCGCTTCCAGGTCGGCGGCGGTCTGCGCATACTCCTGCGCGACCTCGGCGGCCGGGCGTCCGTGATTGGCTGCGTACACGACCGCGTTACGCGCGTCGAGGTCCGGCCGATCGACCACCGGATCGACATAGACACGCCCCGCGCCTGCCACATCGAGCCAAGTCACCAGCGCGCGCTCATACGCCAGCAGATGCGCGACGATGTCCTTGAGCGAGTAGTCATCGGATACGCCGGGTGCGTCCATGCCATCCTGGCCGGCGGCATCGATCAACGCTTGGAGGTGCTTGCGTGTATCGCGCAGCAGCGACAGTAGTTGTGCTGTGTCCATATGGTCAAGCCAGCCTGATGTCCCGCGAAGAATATCAGCGCAAAGCGTCCTGAACGGCCTTCAACAGCGGGTAGATGTGCGGCTCGTAGAATCCCGGCTCCCACGCTTCTTCATCGTAGAGGGGATACCACCCCAGCGCATCGATCGTGTGGGTCGCGCTGTTTTCAGCCTCGTGCCCCGCGACTGCCTCGCCGGACTGCGTCGTGCACAGGTAGGTTGCGTACGCTCGGTATTGGTACGCACGACTCGCATCCTCAATTTCAAACAACAACCGCTCAACCGATACGGTCAGGCGTGTCTCCTCGTGCAACTCACGCGCGACGCAGGCTTCGCGGCTTTCGCCGGCTTCGAGCCCACCGCCCGGCAGCCACCAGTATTCGACACCTGTCCGGTGATTGGTGTGGCGGACGAGCAGCAGACGCCCGTCGCGCATCACCACGCCCTGGCATCGCGTATCTCTCACCGGATCGTCCTTGTTATCGACGCTGAATTGACCACCGCTATATGAGTCGCTCGACCGCCCGCGTCATCGTCTCGATCTCCGCGTCGGTGTTGAACGCGTGTACCGAGGCGCGCACAATCGCCGTCAGGCCGCGCGCCTGCATGTCGAGCATCGTGCCGCGGTCGGTCGTCGTCGTGACGTTGATGCGCGGCGTGTGCGCCGCCAGCGCGGCGCGCACCTCGTTCGGCGTCTTCCCGCGCACGCTGAACGTCACGATGCCGGACTTGACCGGCCCCGCGTCGGTAACCGTCACGCCGTCGATTTGCGCCAGCCGCGCGCGAAGCGCACCTGACACCTGCTGGATGCGCGCCCAGATGGCGTCCATGCCGAGCGACAGCGCGTAATCCACCGCCGCGCCCATGCCGAGCTTCGCGGCGACGTTGTACTCCCAGTTCTCGAAGCGGCGCGCGCCCGGCGCGATCGTAAACGTGTCCGGCGTCTCCAGCGTCGCGGCGTGCAGGTCGAGCAGCACCGGCTCCAGCCGGTCGGCCAGCTCGCGCTCGACGTACAGGAAGCCCATGCCGCGCGGCCCGCGCAGGTACTTGCGGCTGGTGGCCGAGAGCATGTGGCAACCGATGCGCCGCACGTCGAGCGGCACCTGCCCCGCGCCCTGGCAGGCGTCGAGCAGGAACCAGACGCCGGCCGCGCGCGCCGCCGCGCCAATCGCCTCGACCGGCTGCACCGGCCCGCCGTTCGTGCCGATCATCGGCAGCGAGACCAGCCGCACGCGCTTGTCCGCCAGCATCGCGCGCAGCGCGGCGACCGAGACCTGCCCCTGCTCGTCGTTCGGGATGACGCGCACCTCGACGCCGAGCCGCCGCTTCATCTGGAGGTACGGGATGTAGTTGCCGGCGTACTCGTTGGCCGCCGTCAGGATCACGTCGCCCGCCCTCAGCGGCAGCGTGTAGAACGCCATGTCCCACGCGCGCGTCGCGTTCTCGACGACGGCGATCTCGGCGGGATCGGCGTTCAGCAGGCGGCCAATCGAGCGGTAGACGCCGTCCAGCCGCTCATGCGCCTCATCGGCCGACTCGTAGCCGCCGATCTCCGACTCGCGCCGCAGGTGCGCCGCGACCGTCTCCACGACCACGCGCGGCATCAGCGACGCGCCCGCGCTATTGAAATGAATGACACTTTCCACGTTGGGCGTGTCGGCGCGTAGTTTGTTGATATCGAGCATGAACGTCACCTTTCAGGCATGTCAGGACGGCCGGTGTACACCTCGCGGGTTTTTGAAACCCGCGAGGTGTTGCTGTGCGCATAGTACCACACTCGCCGCTGTGGCGCAATCGGCGGTAAAATATACGAGTCCCATGCTCAAATTTCTCTGGGCCATGCGCCCCTACTTCCGGCAGGTCGCCGGCGAACTCCTGCTCGGCTCACTGGCGGGCATCCTGATGAACACGGCGGTCGTCCTGCCCGCGATCATGCTGGGCCGAGCGATTGACACCGCGCTGGCGTATTCGCGCGGCGAGGCCGGCGGCGACGCACTGCTGATGGCCGCGCTCGCCTTCATCGGCGGCACGCTGGCGACCGAGTTCCCGCGCATCTTCAAGCGCTGGTTCCTGATCACCGCCAACGCCCGCATCCGCGCCAACCTGCGCGCCGACCTGCTGCGCGGCGCGCTCGGCTGGCCGATGGAGCGCGTGCACCAGACGCCGATCGGCGACACGATGGCGCGCATCATCGGCGATGTCGAGACGCTGAGCCTCGGCGTGCGCCGCTTCACCATCGAGACGTGGGACACGCTCCTGTTCTCGATCTCGTTCGTCATCGCCATGCTCTGGTTCGACGCCGGGCTGACGCTGATCGTGCTGAGCACCACGCCGCTGGCCGTCGTGCTGTCGTACGCCAGCGGCCGCTGGGTGCGCGCCCGCACGACCAGGGCGCGCCAGGCCAACGCTGCATATATCGCTGCCCTGCAGGAACGGCTGGCCGGCGTGCGCGTGCTGCGGCTGTTTGGCCGCGCCGAGGCGGCCGTCACGCATGTGGCCGGGCTGTCGCAGGCGCAGGCCGAGGCCAACCTCGCCAGCGAGCGGCTACGCCTCACGATGCAGCCGGTCTATTACTTCTTCATGGTGCTCGGCTCCGTGCTGCTCGTCTGGCAGGGTGGCGAGCGCGTGCTGGCCGGCGCCATGACTGTCGGCGGCTTCGTCGCCTACGTCGAGCTCTACCTGCGGGCCGTCAATCGCGGCCTGCGCGAACTGCCGGTCGTCGTCAACCAACTGCAGGCCAGCGTCGCGGTCTACGCGCGCCTGCAATCGATGCTGACCCGGCCGCTGGCGATGCGCGGCGAGCCACAACTCGCGTCGTTCCGCCCCGATCATGTCGTCGGGTTGGGCGCGCCGCCCCCCGCCGCGGCCGGCGTGCAGCCAGGCGGCGCGGCGCCGGTCGCCGTGCGCGACGTCACTTTCCGCTTCCCGGGCGCGCCCGTGCCCGCGCTCAACGGCCTCTCGCTCGACATTCCGGCCGGCGCGTTCATCGCCGTCACCGGCCCGATCGGCTCCGGCAAGTCGGCGCTGGCGCGCGCCCTGCTCGGACTCTACCCGCTCGAAGCCGGCTGCATCGAGATCGGCGGCGCGCGGCGCATCGGCTACCTGCCGCAGGAGCCGTTCCTGTTCTCCGGCAGCGTGCGCGAAAACATCCTGTTCGGCGCGCCGGGCGACGACGGGCTGGAGCGCACCGTGGAACTCGCCGCGCTCGCGCCCGACGTGCGCGACTTCGCGCAGGGGCTCGACACGCCGATCGGCGAGCTCGGCGTGCGCGTCTCCGGCGGGCAGCGCCAGCGCATCGCGCTGGCCCGCGCGCTCGCCGCCTTCGCGCCGGACGCGCCCGGCCTGCTCGTGCTCGACGACCCGTTCTCGGCGGTCGACGTGACGACCGAGGCGCAGTTGATCGCGTCGCTGCGCGAGGCGTTCGGCCCCGACTCGCCGCCGGAGCGCCGCGCCACGATCGTGCTCTGCTCGCACCGCCTGGCGGCGTTCCCGCACGCCGACCGGATCATCGTGCTGGACGGCGGGCGCATCGTGGAGCAGGGCACGCACGGCGAGTTGATGCAGTCGAGCGGGCTTTACACGCGCATCTTCACCGCGCAGCAGCAAGTCGAGGCGCGCGCATGATCGCCGATCTGCTGCGCCCGCGCCGTATACTGCTCGCCGCCACGGCGCTGTTGTTCCTGCTCGCCCAAGCGCTCGACACACTGCCGCCGCTGATCATCGGCGCGATCGTGGACGGGCCGCTCACACGCGGCGATACCGGCGCGCTCTGGTCGCTCGCCTGGCTCTACTTCGGCGCGACGGTCGGCACGCGCGCCATGAACGGTTTGGCGATCTATCTGACGGCGGTCGCCGCGCAGAGCGCGCTGCACGACCTGCGCGTGACGCTCTTCCGGCGCCTGCAGCGCCTGCCGATGCGCTACTATGACCGCACGCCGCTCGGCGACATCATCAGCCGCGGCACGGCCGACGTCGAGACGGTCGATGCGCTGTTCACCTCCGGCGTGGCCACCCTCGTGTCGAGCCTGTTCAGCCTCGTGACCATTTCCATCGCGCTCGCTTTCCTGAGCCTGCCACTCACGCTGTTGACGGCATTACTGACGCCGGTGGTTGTCGTTATTACGCAGTTCTTCCGCCTGCGCGTGCGCGAAGCGGAGAACGCTAACCGGGTGTCGCTCGGGCTGGTCAACACGCATCTGCAGGAGATCCTCGGCGGCATCGAGGTGATACGCGCTTTCGGCCGCGAGCACACGTTTATCGCGCGCTTCCGCGCCGCCCTGCACCGCAACCTGCTGGCGTACAATCGCGCGACGGCGTACAACTCGTTCTACCCGCCGCTGATGTCGATGCTGTCGTCGCTGATCGCGGCCGGGCTGCTCTGGCTCGGCGCCAGCAACGCGCTGGCCTCGCTCGGCGTCAGCATCGGCACATTGACGGCGTTCGTCCTGCTGTTCCGCCGCTTCTTCGCCGTGCTCATCGACCTGGGCGACGAATGGCAGACGGTGCAGAGCGCGCTGTCCGGCCTCCAGCGCATCCGCGAGGTGCTGTCGGAGCCGGTTGACGTGATTCTGCCCGCCGCGCCGATGCCGGCCAACGCCGTGCCGGGCGCGGTCACGCTGGATGGCGTGACGTTCGGCTATCTCGACGGCCGCCCGGTACTACACGGCCTGTCGCTCGCCGTCGGACCCGGCGAGCATGTGGCGGTGGTCGGCCGCACCGGCGCGGGCAAGACGAGCGCCCTGCACCTGCTCGCCGGGCTGTACGCGCCGTGGACGGGCACTGTGCGTGTCGCGGGCCGCGACCCCGCCGCCGTGCCGCCGGACGGGCGACGGCGGCTGGTCGGCGTTGTGCCGCAGCAGGTGCAGCTGTTCGGCGGCACCGTGCACGACAACCTGACGCTCGGCGATACGGCGGTGCCGCGCGCCGACGTGGAGCGCGCCGCGCGCATCGCCGGGGCCGACGCGTTCATCCGCGCGCTACCGCAGGGTTACGACACGCCATTGAGCGGCGCGGGGCGCGGCGGCGGCGCGCAACTTTCGGCCGGGCAGCGGCAACTGCTGGCGCTGGCGCGCGCGCTGGTCTGGAACCCGCAGCTGCTCCTGCTCGACGAGGCGACGGCCGCGGTGGACAACGCAAGCGAGGCGGCGTTCCGCGAATCACTGCGCGCCGATCTCTCGGCCGGGCGGCGCGCCGTCGTCACCGTCGCGCACCGACTCTCGACCGCGCGCGAGGCCGACCGCGTGATCGTGATGGAAGCGGGGCGCGTCGTCGAGGAAGGCGCGCCGCGCGAGTTGATCGCGCGCGGCGGGCGCTTCGCCGCGTTGGTCGAGCTCGAGGCCGCCGGCTGGGACTGGCAGGCCACTTAAAAGCGTTTACCGCAGAGAACGCAAAGAGCGCAGAGAAGAACCTTTCTATCTTTGCGTGCTCTGCGCTCTCTGCGGTTAGCTGGTTTTGGAATAAGGGGGAGTATATGCCGCGTGACACCTATTCGCAGCCGCATCTGCCGGATCCGGTGCTGGAGCCAGCCGTGGTGCTGGAACTGGCGCGCTGGTTTGAGCCGCACGTGGAGGCGGTGACCGCTGTGGACGAGACCGGCGGCGAGGCGCGCACCTACCTGATCGACGACCGGTTGGTGTTCAAGACGCAGCGGCCGCACCGCCTGCGCCCGCGCACCAGCCTGGCGAAAGAGGTCTTCTTCCTTCAACACATCGCGCAGCACGCGCCCGATCTGCCGGTGCCGCGCGCGCTTGGATACGGGCACGCCGAGGCGCACATCGAGTACAGCCTGCTGACACGCATGCCGGGCGCGGCGCTGCTGCGCACTACGCTCTCTCTCGCGCAGCGGGTGGAGGTGGCGCGTGCGCTCGGTCGCACGCTGCGGCGTGTGCACCAGTTGCCGCAGTTGCCGCTGGCCGAGAGCGGCTTGTTGCCCGTCGACCGCGATGCGGTCGACGTGCGCGCCCGCTTTCGCGAGTTGCTCGAGGAAAGCGCCGCGCGCATCGAATTGGAGGGCAAACCGTGGACGCTGCCGCTCGCACCGCGCGCCGTCGCGGGGCGGGCGCTGGCCGCGCTGCCCGAAGAGCTTGAGCGCGCAGCGCTACACTCCAACCCGTGGCACGAGCACACGTTCGTCAATCCGGACAGCGGTACGTACATCGGCCTGATCGACTTCGGTGACGCGTACATCAGTCATCCGTCGTTCGATCTGCGCCGCTGGCGCTCGACGGAGGAGCGCGCTGCGCTGATCAGCGGCTACACGGAAACCGGACCCGTCAGCGCGGACTTCCGGCAGGCATGGCGCGTCGCCCAGATCGCCGGCAGTCTCGCCGCGATCGCCAACGCGCCCGACCTCGCGCCCGCTGCGCTGGCGGAGTTGCCGCGCTTGCTGTCCAGCTTGTAGGGGCGACCCTCGCGGTCGCCCGATTCGGGCGCGGGCAAGCCGCGCCCCTACGATATGCTCGCCCTCCGCCGCATGACGATCAGCGCCCCCAACGCCGCCGCCAGCCACACGACCTGCATCGCGCGCACGCCGTCGGCGACGAGCCAACTGTCGCCGCGAAACGCTTCGATGAAGACGCGCCCGATGCCGTAGAGCGCAACAGCGGCGAGGAACGTGGAGCCGTCTGACGCGCCCCGCATGCGCAACACGACCGCCAACGCGGCGAGCGCAACGAGCAACTCATACACCTGGCTCGGGTGGCGGTGCGAATCCCACAGCACAATTGCCCACGGCAGGTCGGTCGCCGCGCCGTAGGCGTCGCCGCTAGCCAACGCGCCGACGCTCGCCAACGCAAACGCGGCCAGCAGGCCCGGCGCGTATGCGTCGAAGAACGGCGCCAGCGGCGCCCGCTTCCAGCGCAGGTAGATGGCCGCGCCGATCAGCCCGACGATCAGCCCCTCACCGAACGCGATCGTGCTGATGCTTGTCGCAAACAGTCCGAGCGGGTTCATCTGGTACGCCGCCCAGTTCGTGACGGCGTAATAGAGCCGCCCGCCGATCACCGCGCCGAGCGCCGCGATCAACCCGGCGTTCCAGGCGTGCTCGCTCGGCTGGCCGTAACGCGGCATGCGCCGCTCGGCCCAGCCGACCGCGATGTACCACGCAATCAGCATCAACAGCGGCCGCACCGGCAGCGCGGCCGGGCCAATCTGGATGGTGGGCAGCATAGCGTTACTCCCGCAGCAGCGCGTCGATCTTGCTAGCCAGCAGGGCCGGGTCCATCGGCCCGCCGAAGACGACGTCGCGGATGACGCCCTGCCGGTTGATGAAATAGGTCGTCGGCAGGCCGAGCACGCGGTAGCGCTGGCTCCAGTCGCCGGTCGGGTCGAGTGCGACGGGGAACGTCAGTTGATACTGCGCCAGGAACGGCGCGATCGTGCCCGGGTCTTCCATCTGATTGACGCCGACCAGCGCCAACCCGTCACCCTTGCGGCGTTCATACACACTCTGCATCGCCGGCATTTCGGCGCGGCACGGCGCGCACCAGGTCGCCCAGAAGTTCAGCACCACCACCTGCCCGCGCAGCGCCTGCAGGTCGAACACCTCGCCGCTCAACAGCGTCGTGTGCAGGCGCGGCGCGAGGAACCCGGCGCGCGGCGACTCGCGCGGGTCGTTCCCCGCCGCCGCGCCCGCATCCGGCACGCGCGACACGGCAATCCACACGACGCCCAGCACGGCGACGACCAGAATCAACACAGGACCAATACGCTGCGATGTCATGAAAAACCTTCTTATCCGCGAATAACGCGAATGAACGCGAATAGAAACAGCGCGTTGTAGTCGTGAAGATTCGCGTTATTCGCGGATGGTTCATTTCCACGTAAACGTCCGCGTCGCGCTCATCGGGCTGGCGATGCGGCCCTCGCGTGAACCATTGGGGTTCACGCGTGTCTGCTGGAGGATCGTCACGTCCCACTCGACCTGCGAGCCTTTCCACGCGGGCGACAGGCGGTACGATGGCGCTTTGAGCCAGACGTTTTCGCTGCGCGCACCGTCGCTGGAGCGCACCCGCAGGACGTAATACTGGTCATCGGCCAGCACGCCGACCGCCGTCCAGTTCATCACAATCGCCTCGGTGCTCGTCAGCACCGCACTGTTGGCGGGGTACAACAGCACGGGCGCGGCAAACGGCAGTCCCGCCGTCGGCGTCGCGGTTGGCAGCGGCGTCTGCGTGATGGTCGGTGTCGGCGTCGGCCCGGGGATGATCAACTGCTGGCCGACGCGCAATAGCGTGTCGCTCATGCCGTTGGCGCGCATGATCTCGTCGACCGGGATGCCGTACTTGACGGCGATCGCGCTCAACACGTCGCCCGGCTTGACGACGTAGATGATCGGCGTCGGCCCCGGCGTCGGGCTCGGCAGGCGCGGGTCAAGCGTCGGCGGTAATGTGGCGGTCGGCGTCGGCGTCGGCAGCGGGATCGTCAAGACCTGCCCGACGCGCACGAAGCGCGGATCGGTGATGCCGTTCGCCTGCATGATCGCCTCAGCCGTCGTGCCGAACTTGAGGGCAATCGCGCCGAGCGTATCGTTCGGCTGGACGGTGTACTGTGTCGTCGCGGGGCGGGCGGTCGCGGTGGCGGTCGCGGTCGGCGCCGGCGTGCTGGTCGCGGTCGGTGTGGGCGGCGCGGGCGCGTCGGTGGCGGTCGCCGGCGGCGCGCTCGTGACGGCCACGGTCGCCGTGGGCGTCGGATCGGAACCGCAGGCCGCGAGCATGGCGATCAGCACCAGCAGCGCGGCGGGCAGCGCGCCGCGCCGCGCCTTGCGCCACCAACCGAAGCCGATCCACGCCAGCATGCCCAGCAGGCTCACAACCGTCGTTCCTTTCGCCACGGCGCGCACCAACGTGTGCTCAAAGCGCAGTTCGACCGTGTGATCGCCGGGCGGCGCCGCCAGCGTGTTCAGCGCCTGCGGCCCGGCCGGCCAGAGCGCCGCCGGCTGCCCATCGACATACGCGCGCCATCCGGGAAAATAATACACCCGAAACTGAATCACAGCCTCACCGGCAGCGCGCACGCGCAGGCGGTGCACCTCGCCGCCATAGTACAGCGGCTCGATCTGCGCGTCGCCGCTGACGACGACCGCGCGCGTCAACGGCGCGCCCGACTGGTACTCCTCGACCAGCGGCGAGCGCTGCGGCTGCTCGCTCGCCCACGTCATGTAGCCGGTGCGGTCGCGGTAGCTGACCAGTTCGAAATCCACCGAGGCGCGCGCGCTTTCACCGTCGAGCGAGCGCGCCGTGTACTGCGGCAGGGTATACGCCGCGCTCGCCAGCGCGATCACGATCATCAGCAGTGCGGCGTGCATGCCGTCGCGGCCGTCCGCCGCCATGAAGCCGTCCAGCGCCGCACCGGCCAGCCAGGCCAGCGTGATCGCGCTCAGCGCCAGCAGCCGCCACGGGAACTGCACCAGCGACGCGATCGGCACGGCGAACCAGAAGCCAGCCGAGACCGGCGACATCGCGATGACTACGAGCGCGCTCGCCGCCAGGAAGAAGCCAGTGCGCGCTCGCTGCCGGCCCGGCAGCACCAGCGCGACAATCGCCGCGCACACCGGCAGCAGGCCGAGTTGGAACGCCATGTCGTCGGCCAGCCCCTCGCCGCTATAGCCGTAGCCCCAGAACGGCGAGAAAAACTGGTTGAGGTAGACGAAGTGCTTCTGGTAGTTGTACGCTACGCTCGTCCACTGCTCGACGACGATATAGCGCTGTTCCAGCAGCATCGGCAGCCAGAAGATCGCCGAGAGGCCGAGCGTCAGCACGGCCGCCGCCGCGCCGTGCCCGATCAGCGACAGCCAGCGAACGCCACCGGCCCGCAGGCGCACGACGAGCGCGAACACGATATACGAGGCCAGCAGCATCGCGAAGATGAACGCCGCCCCGTGATGCGTCAGGATCAGCCCGGCGGTCACGAGCGCTGCGAGGATGGCGTTTCGGCGGCCCGGCGCTTCCACGAGCGCCTCCCAGCGCCAGAGCGCGAGCGGGAAGAAGACGAACGTCAGGTACTCGGCCGCCGCGGAGCGCACATACAGATCGAGCAGGTGATACGGCGCGTATGTGTAGACGAGCGCAGCAAACGCCGCGCCCCATCCGCCGAAGTGCCGTCGCGCCCAGCCATACATCGCCAGCGTCGCGCCGAGCGTCGCCACGAGGTCCACCAGCTTCATCGCGGTTGTGAGGCTCGCGCCGAGCAGATGAAACGCCTCGCCGAGAAAGTAGGTCAGCGGCGCGTAGAAGATCCAGAGTGGGTAGCCGTAGCCAAATGCGAAGTGCGGTCCCCACGCCGGCCACCAGTGCCCGTCGCGGATCACCGCATCGAACGCCTGCAGGAAGAAGAGCGAGTGCGGCGCATCGTGCGCGCGCATGAAATAGCCGGGCGTCGCCAGCGGCAGCCACGCGAACGCCGCCAGCGCCAGCATCAGCACGACCGGCGCGTCAGGCTTGCGCATGCGAACGCCCCTTGAGCGCGACCGCCGCGCGCCACAACGCCCACGCGCCCATACCCGTCAGGCTGATGACCGACAGCCACGCGCCGAGCGTGCGGGCCAGTGTGTCCTCAAAGCGCAGCAGCAGGAAATGCTCGCCGGCCGGCACCGGCACATTGATCAGCCCGAGCTTGCCGCGCGGCTCGACCGGCAGGCGGCGCACCGGCGCGCCACCGGGCGCGTCGAGCAGGTAGGCGTGCCAGCCGGGGTACATGAAGCGCGTGAACGGCACCACGGAGTCTTTGTCGGCGCGGAACCAGAGCAGGTCGCTGACCGAGTCGTGCGCGCGCGAGTCCACCACGACCTCGGGCGGCAGCGCGCCGTAGTCCACCTGCGTCGTCGGCGCGTCGTTCGTCAGGTAGACGTCGCCCAGCGGACCCCACGTCGGGATCGTCTCCACCCACGCCGTCGAGCCGGTCAGTTCGCCGGCGTTGCGCTGGAACGTCATCAGCCCCGCGAACGAGACCGGCCCTTCCTCCGGGTCCACGATCTCGGCAGTGACGTACGGGTAACTGCTCAGCAGCACCAGCGCAGCCAGCGCCAGCACGGGCAGGCCGGGCACGCGGCTGCGGTCGAACGCCAGCGCCGCGCCGGCCAGCGGCGCCATCGTCAGCGCGGCCAGCGCGAGGAAACGCCATGGGAACTGCGCCCACGCCACCAGCGGCAGCCGGTCCCAGACCGTCACCGACAGCGGCAGGGTCATCAGCACCAGTACAACCGTCGATACTTGGAAGAAGATCAGCGCCGGGCGCCACGGCGTACCCTTTCGCACGACGACGATCAGCGAAACGAGCGCCAGCACGGTCGCCGCCGCACCAAGCTGGAACGACATCGTGTCGTCCGGGCCCGGCACGCTCAGCCCGAAGCCCCAGCGCGGCGAGAATAGCTGAAAGAAGTACACGAAATGGTTGTGGAAATCGTAGTAGTTCAGCCGCTCGCGCGTGCCGGTCGTGTACTGGTCGACCCGCACGAAGTTCAGTTCGAGCAGCGACGGCAGCATGAAGATCGCGCTGGTCGCGATGCCGAGCACGAGCGCCAGCAGCGGCGCGACGCTGCGGTGGATCAGGTGCGCGCCGAGCGGGATCAGCGAATAGCGCGTCAGTCGGTTCAGCGGCTGGTCGCGGTGCATGCGCGCCAGCGCCAGTACCGCCATGTACGGCGCGAGCAGCAGCGAGAACAGCAGCGCGACGCCGCTGTGCGCCAGCATCAGGCCGCCGTACGCCAGCGCCGCCCCGAAGACCGCCGCGCCGCGCGGCCGCTCGATCGCCTCGGCGAACGCCCACAGGCAGAGCGGCAGGAAGACCAGCGCGACCGTCTCGGCCAGCGCAGCCCGCACGTACACGTCGACCAAGTGATACGGCGCGTACACGTAGACGAGCCCGGCGACGAGCGCGGCGTTGGCGTTCAGGCGGCTGCGCACGAACCCAAACATCGCCCAGCCCGACAGCATGATCGCCAGCGCGAAGACGAGCTTCGTCGCGTCCACATAGTCGAGCCCGAGGCGCAGGAAGCCGACACCGGCGAAATATGCCAACGGGCTGTTGATGTTGAAGAACGGGTAGCCGTAGCCGAAGGTGAAGTCGGGCATCCAGCGCGGCCACCACTGGTCGGCGATCGCGCGGTTGAACTCGAACAGGAAATAGACTGAGTGCCGCGCGTCGTGCGCGCCCCAGAAGTAGCCCGGCGCGGCCAGCGGCCCCAGCGCGAAGACCGACAGGAGCGTGAGCAACCAGAACTGCTTGCTGCCCGGCACCCGACTCAGGAGCGAGATCGCGCGCGTTTTCATTGTCCCAATAGCCGGCTCATACTAACGTAGACAAAGTCGCCGCCGGTCCGAGTGCGCAGACGCATGCCCGTATCGAGCCGGTATAAGCCGGCCTGCACAAGCAGATTGGGTGGCGCGTCCGGCGGGATGGTGAGTACGTACGGGTCGCGCAACAGTTCGCCCATCTGCCACGTCGTCGTCGGGCGCGTTCCGTCCATCGGTGGCCGGTCGCGCTGGGCCCACAGCCTGCCCTGCGTATCCACAACATGCACAAACACCTGGTAGTCGGTCGTGAACGGGGTGCGTGGCTGCCAGAGCAGGGTCACCGTCAGCGTCGTGCCGGGCTGCATCGGACCCTTGAGTTGCCCATCGACCAGGTCGACGCGATCGACAAGGGATGAAGGGCCGAACGTCACGTATGGAACGGCCACCGGCGTATAGTCGATGCCGCGCGCGCTCAGATAGGGATACGACGCCAGCACGGCCAGGCCGAGCGTGGCCGCCAGCAGCGGTACGTCAAGGTCGCCGTCGGCACGCGCCAGCACGGAGCCACCGACGAGCGACAGGCACAGCCCCGCCGCCCCGATCAGTTGCCACGGCGTGTTTACGAATACCCACCACGGCCACCACGCCGAGAACGGCGCGATGCTCAACAGCGCACACGCTGCCGCGATCGCCGCCAGCACGACTGCGCCTCGCGTACGGCGCAGCGCCAATGCCGCGATGCTCAGACCCACTGGCGCGAGTCCGAGTTGCAGCGGCACCGCGTCCAACCAGTCGCCATGATTGCCGTAGCCCCACTGCGCCGAGAATAGTTGAAACGCATAGGCCGTGACCCGTTCGTAGTCGGGCGCGTAAGATACGCACGCGCGCCACAGCAGCGGCACGGCGAAGGCGGCGACCACCGCCGCGTCGATGGACCGGGTGCGGTTCTTCCGCCACGCCAGGGGCGCAAATACGAGCCACGGCAGGATGCCCCAAAATAGCGATTCACCCGCGTCGCCGCGAACATACGCCGTCATCAGCCGGTACGGCAGGAAGGTGTAGAGCGCAGCGGTGACTAGCCCGACCGCATGACCGCGCCATGCTCGCCCCAGCAGGAACGCGCCCGCCGCGCCGAGCGCGAACGCCAGCACAAGCGACAACTTCCACGCATCGAGCGGCGTCGCGCCCGCCGTGGTCGCAATACGCGCCACAGTCAGCGGCAAGGCGTCAGTCCCGACCGATGCAAGCGCCGTCGAAACCCTGTGCCCCATCAGCTCGTACAACGGCCCGAACCCGGCGTGCGTTTGCAGCGGCCCCGGGTAAGCCAGCGGCGCGGCGGCGATCAGCACGAAGGCAAGCAGAATCAGTATGTAGACCATGAGACACACAAAAGCCGATGCCTCGCATTCCGACATCGGCTCTGCTTGAATTATACCATGCGGGTAGCACACCGGACGTCGAGACCCGCAGCAATTCTCAATTTGGCTTTGTACGGGTACTTTCCAATGCCGCTTGCGATGCGCTGGCTCTCAGGCGCTTGTCGCGCAAGCTGGCCCGCCGAAAAAGTGGCGCTGCCCTCCCCCCGACCCCCTCCCAACTTCGTTGGGA
>JACRMK010000067.1 GCA_016235055.1 Chloroflexota bacterium
CCAACGAAGTTGGGAGGGGGTCGGGGGGGAGGGCAGCGCCACTTTTTCGGCGGGCCAGCTTGCGTGACAAGCGCCTGAGAGCCAGCGCATCGCAAGCGGCATTGGAAAGTACCCGTACAAAGCCAAATTGAGAATTGCTGGCGCCCAGGCCAGACCCGAAGGGTTTTGCCGTAGATCTCCGCGCTGCGCTGCGTCTCTGAAAACCCTTCGGGTCTACTTGGTCAGCCACCTGCGTCGTAAAGCACATTACGCGATAGCCATGCCGTTGCCCCGCCCTGCCGATGGGTGTAAACTGGAAGTGAGCACCCGGCGCGGAAAGGAGTGCCATGCAGACCCAGCCATCGGTCGTGCGAATCATCCTGCAGTACGGCATCGGCCTGGCCGTCTTCGGCGGCTTCTGGTTCGCCATGGCCGGCACCCTTGTTTGGCCTGCCGCGTGGCTCTTTCTGCTCGGGCAGTTCGCGTACGCTGTCGTGCTGGTGCGCTGGATGGTGCGCAGCGCGCCAGAGCGATTAGCCAAACGCAAGGAGCCGTTCTCCGCCGGCCAGCCGCTCTGGGACCGAGTGATCCTCTGGCTGGCTCTGTTCGCGTTTCTTCCATACTTCGTGCTCCCCGGCCTCGATGCGGTGCGCTTTGGCTGGTCGCAGGTGCCGTGGTGGCTGCAAGCGCTGGGCTTTGCCGGTGTCGCCGCCGCCGAATGGCTGTACTTCCTCGTTCTGCGCGAAAACCCGTACCTCTCGCGCGCCGTCCAGCCGCAGGAGGCGCAGACGATCATTACCACCGGCCCGTACGCCGTGGTCCGGCACCCGATGTACGCCGCCATCTGCCTGCTGATGCCGAGCCTGCCGCTGATGCTCGGCTCCGCGTGGGCGGTGCTTCCCAGCGTGCCCGTGATCGCGCTGGCCGCGACGCGCATTGTGCGTGAAGAACAGTTCCTCCAGCAGAACGTGCCCGGTTACGCGGAGTACGCGCAGCAGGTGCGCTGGCGGTTGGTGCCGGGAGTCTGGTAGAATTGACGGCATTCTGGGGGATGGGGGAGCAGCGATAATGTTTCCATCAGGTGTACTGACGTTTCTATTCACGGATGTGGAGGGGAGCACGCAATTATGGGAACGGCACCCGGAGGCGATGAGGGTGGCGCTGACGGCGCACGATGCTGCGCTGCGGAGCGCAATTGAAGGACAGCGGGGCGAGTTGGTGAAGACGACCGGCGACGGGGTGGTGGCGGCGTTCGGGTCGGCTATGAATGCCGTGCAGGCGGCGCTGACGGCACAGCGCGCGTTGCGGGCGCAGGAGCCGTCCGCAGACGGTGCGCCGCGTATCCGTGTACGCATGGGCTTGCACAGCGGCGAAGCGCAAGCGCGCGACGGCGACTACTTCGGCGGCACGCTGAACCGCGCGGCGCGGCTGATGGCGATCGGCCACGGCGGCCAGGTGCTGCTCTCCGGCGCGACGATGGCTCTCGTGCGCGAGCGCCTGCCTGACGGCGCCAGCCTGCTCGACCTCGGCGAGCAGCGGCTGAAAGACCTGACGCAGCCGGAGCACGTCTACCAGGTGGCGGTTTCCGATCTGCCGCGCGAGTTTCCGTCACTCAAGTCGCTGAGCGCCTACCGCCACAACCTGCCGATACAACTCACATCGTTCGTCGGTCGCTCGGTCGAGTTGGCCGAGGTCACGCGGCTGCTGCACGATACTCGTTTGCTAACCCTGATCGGCCCGGGCGGGACGGGCAAGACGCGGCTGTCACTGCAAGCGGCCGCCGACATGATCGACCACTTCCCCGACGGCGTCTGGTTTGTCGAACTAGCGCCGATCACTGATCCGGCACAGGTGGAGCAGACGATCGCCGCTGTGTTCGGCGTACACGAGCAGCCCGGGGTGACCCTGGCGCGCGCGCTGGAAGACTACGTGCGCTACAAGCAACTGCTGGTGGTGCTGGACAACTGCGAACACCTGATTGGCGCGGCGGCGCAGGCGGCCCAGCGGTTGCTGCAGACCGGGCCGCAGGTGAAGATCGTGTCGAGCAGCCGCGAAGGGCTGGCCATTGGCGGCGAGACGATCTATCAGGTGCCGTCGCTGGGTCTGCCGGCGGAGGGCAGCACGACGCCCGACGCACTGGTGCAATCGGAGGCGGTGCGGCTGTTCGTCGAGCGGGCCCAGGCGGTACAGCCGGCGTTCGCGCTGACGGCCGAAAATGCTGAGGCGGTCTGCGAGATCTGCCGGCGGGTGGATGGCATCCCGCTCGCGATCGAGTTGGCAGCGGTGCGAGTACGGCTGCTGACGCCGGCGCAAATTGCATCGCGTTTGCGCGAGCATTTCCGGTTGCTGGCGGGCGGGAGCCGGACCGCGCTGCCGCGCCAGCAAACGCTGCAGGCGCTGATCGACTGGTCGTGGAACCTGCTGAACGACGCGGAACGCGCCATCCTGCGCCGGCTATCGGTCTTCGCGGGCGGCTGGACGCTGGAAGCGGCGGAAGCGGTATGCAGCGAGCAGTCACTAGTGAACAGTGAACAGTCAACAGTGGAAAGTGAACGGTCAACGGCGCATAGTGACGGAGCGTTGACTGTTCACCGTTCACTGTTCACTGATGACGTCTTGGAAATTCTCGGCCAGCTCGTCAACAAGTCGCTGGTCGGGGTGCAGCAAGATGGCGAGCAGTCGCGCTACCGGCTGCTGGAAACGGTGCGGCAGTATGCGCGGGACAAGCTGCTGACGGCGGACGAGAGCGTGGCCGTACACGAGCGACATGCGCGCTACTTTACGCAGCTCGCGGCGGAGTATGAAACGCACCTGTTCGCGCCTGACATGGTGGCATGGGTTGCCCGGTTCGATGTTGATGCCGGCAACTTTGGCGCAGCCTATGACTGGCTGGCCGAGAGCGACCCCTTGAGCGCCCTGCGCTTGGCGAACAGTATCAACTTTGCGTTTCAGCGCAACTCACGCATGGCGGAATGCGATCGCCGGGTGAGCGACGCCATCGCGCGTGTGCGCCGCCTGCCGCCGCCCGAAACGGCCGAGCGACGCGAGGCGCTTGCGGCTGGCCTGGCCAATCTCAGCACCACTTGTATGGCGATGGGCAATATGCCCCGTGGCAGGGTATTGGTGCGCGAAGCCGTGGCGCTGGCGCGTGAACTCGGCAACGCCGGTCTGTTGTCGTACGCCCTGGGCAATCTGGCCGTTTACGACGGTATCGGAGGAGACGCTGCCACGAGCGAGGCGGAGGCGCGCGAAGCGTACGAGATCAGCCGTGACGAATCGACGCCCCGGTTTTGGATGGGGAGGGGCGCCGTCGCCATCTCGCTGTCTATGCAGGCGCTTGCCATCGCCATGCGCGGCGATGACCGTGCCAAGGCGATCGCGCTGGCCGAGGAAGCGATGCGCGTCGCGCACGGCTTCGGCAACCCGTGGACGCATGGCATGGCCGCCATGAACGCGGCGCGTGTGGCGAGCATTCTCGGGGACCTGCAAGTGGCGCAGACATGGATCGAACAGAGTCTCGCCGATTTTAGTCAGGCGGGCGACCGCGGCTTCAGTCACTCGATGGTGGCGGAACTTGGGCACGTCCTGCGCAAGCAGGGCTTGCGCGCCGAGGCGCGGGCGGCATACCGCGATTCGATACACTGGTTTCACGAGGTGGGAAACCAGGGCGGGATCGCCCATCAACTCGAATGTCTGGCGATGCTCGTGCTCGACGACGGGGAGGCGGAGCGCGCCGCTCGCCTGTTTGGCGCGGCGCAAGCCATGCGCGACCGGGCGAATGCGTCGATGTGGGCGCACGAGCGCGGCGATTACGACGCGGCGCAGGACCGCCTGCGCGCCGCGCTGGAACCGGCGGCGCTGGAGCGCGCGTGGAGTGAGGGGGCGAAGTTGGCGGTGAAGCAAGCCATAGAGCTGGCGGTATCCTGACCGCAGTATGGAGACTGCCTGCACGGGCGGGTCTACAGAAACGGAGCGATAGCGATGGACTACCACTGCGAGATTTCAGAGATGCCGGCGCAGAATACGCTGTCCGTGCGAATTCACAGCACGAAGCAGGATCTGCCGCAGGCGTTCGACCGCTGGTACAGTGAGCTCGGCAAGTACATGGTCGAGCTGCGCCAGCCGCCGGCCGGCATGCCGTATGCGCGCTATTTCACCATGTTATACTGTTTCAAATTGGATATGTCTCCATGGGCATGTCGCATGAGCACATGGCACGCCGCCAAATTCTGCCCTCCCCCCAGCCCCCTCCCAGCGAAGCTGGGAGGGGGAGCAAGTCACTGGGGGTTGGCGCGGCGGCGTAGCCGCCGCGCCAACCCCCGTTAGTTTTTCCCCTTCTCCCCCGCGCGCGGGGGAGAAGGGGCCAGGGGATGAGGGGGCGGCAGTTGCACTTGCGCAATCGCTATGAGAACATGACCAAGTTGAAATAGTATTAGGGGATGATATTGACGTGGAGCTCGGTTTCCCGGTCAGCGCGCCACTGCCGCCGAAAGGCAATATCCGGCCCGGCACGCTGCCCGGCGGTAAGATGGCGGCGGTCATGCATGTGAGGCCGTACGACCAGCTTCCGCATGCGTTCCACGCGCTGCAGGCGTTCATCGAGAAGCAGGGGCTGGCGACCACCGGCATCTGGTACGAGATGTACGCGAACGACCCCCGTGAAGTTCCGCCGGAGCAGTACCAGACGCTGGCGTTGATTGAACTGAAGTAGGCGTTGCTTTGCAAGGAGGAGTGCGATGGAATATCAGTGTGAGATCAGAGAGATGCCCGCGCAAGCCACGCTCTGCGTGCGCGTGCGCGCGAAGGCGCAGGATTTGCCACAGGTCATGGGCCGCTGGTTCGGCGAGATCGGTCGGTACCTGGTGGAACTGCGCCAGCCGCCGACCGGTATGCCGTATTCCGGCTATTTCAACATGGCTGGCCAGGAGATGGACGTGGAGATCGGCTTCCCGGTCGGCAAGGCGCTGCCGGGGAAGGGCGATATTCAGCCGGGTACCTTGCCCGGCGGCCGGATGGCGGCCGTCATGCACTTCGGCTCGTACGATGCGCTCGAAGCGGCCTATAACGCGCTGCAAGCGTACGTGCAGGAGCAGGGGCTGGCGACGACCGGGGTCTGGTACGAGCTGTACATGAACGATCCGAACCAGGTCGCGCCGGAGCAGATTCAGACGCTCGTGCTGATGCCGTTGAAGTAGCGCGCCGGCCACGTTTGGCGCTGTTTCGGCGCTGCCGTATCATTCGGGGTATTCCCATTCTCGCCGAGGATCACCCGCGACCATGACCACCTGCCCGTTTTGCGGCACGACCTATCCCGAATACCGCTCCAACTGCAAATCGCGCGGCGCGCCGCTGCCGAAGCCGCCCGACTCGCCCGCTGTGCCCGCATTCCCTGGCATCGAGATCGTGGCTGGACAAGATGTGCAGATGGCGTCCGAGCTAACGCAACCCGCTCGCCCGGAGCCGCCGCCCCCGCCGCCGCGCCCGATCTCCTCATCATATGTCGTGCGGATTATGGTCGCGGAAGCGTGGGGCATCATCGGGTTCGTTTTTGCGCTCATTGGCTCGATCTTCACATGCGTCGGGCTGAGCACGTTTTCCATCCGCGACCCCTCGACGCTGATTTTTGCGTTCATCGGGCTGCTCTTTGCCGTGCCGGGCTGGGGCCTGCTCGTCTGGCGGCTCCAGCACGCCGGCAAAGTTGTCGAGGCGCTGCGCACCGGCGAGACGGCGGAGGGGCAGATCACCGAGGTCACCCAGGACTACTCTACGACGATCAACGGCGAGCATCCGTGGATCATCCGCTACCACTTCAACGCCGATGGAGCAACACAAAACGGCGAGGTGCGTACCATGACCTTCGCCGGCTACCAGTACCGGGCGGGCATGCCGGCGTACGTGCTGTACCTGCGCCGACAGCCGGAATACAACTCGCTGTACCCGCACCCGTAGTCGAGCGGCTCACAAATGGCTTTCAATGGGCCAACACGCGCCCTGAGTTTGCCGAAGGGTAAGGTGCACCCAGTTGCCGCCTTCGACAAGCTCAGGCGACGACTGCGCGTACTCTGAGCCTGCGGACCCTGAGCCTGTCGAAGAGTGCGATTTTCAGCCCAAAACTTATGTGGACTCAACGAGCAGCGGCGCTGGCGGTCAGTCTGGCGGCGACGCTGCTGGCGCTGGCCGTTTCATGGGCGGGCCTGTCGGCGGCGGCGGGTGCGGCCGGCGCGCCGACTGCTCCTCGCGTACCAGCAACTGGCCTGCGCCCGTCCGGCACGCTCACGGCGGTTGCCTACCTGCCGATCATCTGGCGCAGCGACAACGTCTTCGCCGTCAACCCGCAGAGCCGCCAGGCGTCGCTCGACTTCTACAACCGCTACTACGTGCCCGCCGGGCCGCCCCCCAACTGGACGGGCACACAGAACCCGTGCAACCCCGGCGCGACCGATGCCGCGTTTCGCGATGCCGTCCTGCTGCGCATCAACTACTTCCGCGCCATGGCCGGCGTCTCGGCCACGGTGACGTTCTCCGGTACGTTCAACCAGAAGGCCCAGGCGTCCGCGCTGATGATGAGCGCGAACATCTCCCTGAGCCACGCGCCTCCGGTGTGGTGGACCTGCTACACTGCGGCTGGCGCAGAGGCAGCCGGCAGCTCCAACCTCGCGCTCGGCGCGTACGGTTGGGACGCGATGAGCCTGTATATGAAAGATCCCGGCTCCGGCAACACGGCGGCGGGCCACCGCCGCTGGATCCTGTACCCGCAGACACGGGAGATGGGCACGGGCGACATCCCGGGAGGAACGACCGCCAACGATCTGTGGGTGTTCGATGGCCGCTATGGCAGTCCGCGGCCGGCCACCCGCGAAGAGTATGTTGCGTGGCCGCCGCCCGGCTATGTGCCGTACACGGTCGTCTACCCGCGCTGGTCGTTCGCCTATGGCGGCGCGAACTTCAGCGGCGCGACGGTACAGATGACATCGAACGGGTCGGGCGTCTCGCTGGCACAGTCGGCCGTGGCCAACGGCTACGGCGAAAACACGCTCGTCTGGATCCCGCTCGGGCTCAACTCCTCGGCGAGCTGGACCGTGCCGCTGACTGATACGACCTATGTCGTCAACGTGCAAAACGTCCTGGTCAACAGCGTCAGTCGCTCCTTCTCATACAGCGTGACCGTCTTCAACCCCGGGCCGTAGCACGTTCTTCGCTGCGTTCGGGGTATAATGCAGCAGCGCATGTCGCTGCCGAGCCGGAGTGCTGCACCCGGTGCCGGCCTTCATCCCAAGGAGACCTACCATGAAGACACGAGCCGCCGTCCTGCATGAAGTGAACAAGCCGTTGGTCATCGAGGAGCTCGATCTCGCCGAGCCGAAAGAAGGCGAAGTGCTGGTGCGGATCGCCGCCGCGGGCGTCTGCCACTCCGATCTGCACTACATGAAGGGCGAATGGCCGTTCCCCCGGCCGGCGGTGCTCGGCCATGAAGGCTCGGCCGTCGTCGAGCGCCCAGGCCCCGGCGTCAAATCAGTCAAGCCGGGCGACCACTGCATCCTCGTCTTCCGGCCCAACTGCGGCAAGTGCTACTATTGCACGATCGGCCGCCCGATGCTCTGCTCCGGCCACAACACGCCGGCCGGCACGCTGTACGACAGCACCACGCGCCTGAGCCGCAACGGCGAGCCGGTCTATCACCTGGCGCGCGTCGCCTGCTTCTCCGAGTACGCTGTGATTCCCGAGGAACAGTTGCTGCCGATCGGCGCCGATGTGCCGCTCGACCGCGCCGCGCTCGTCGGCTGCGCGGTGACGACCGGCGTCGGCGCGGTGACCAACACGGCGAAGATCGAGGCGGGCAGCACCGTCATGGTCATCGGCTGCGGCGGCGTCGGGCTGAGCGTGATCCAGGGCGCGCGCCTGCTGAACGCCGGGCGCATCATCGCCGTCGATCTGTTCGACGACAAGCTCGACTTCGCCATCGAGATGGGCGCGACCGATGCGATCAACGGGCGTACCACCGACGTGGTGGCCAAGGTGCGCGAGTTGACCGGCGTCGGCGTGGACTACGCCTTCGACGCGTTCGGCAGCGCCAAGACGGTGCAGCAGGCGTTTGATGCGATTCGGATCGGCGGCACGGCGGTCGAGGTCGGCATGGCGCGCGACGGCGACATGGCGCTGATCGACGCGCGCATGCTGGCGACGCAGGAAAAGACGCTCAAAGGCTCGTTCTACGGCTCTTCGCGGCCGCGCGTGGACATGCCGCGTTTGCTCGACCTCTACAAGCAGGGGCGGCTCAAGCTCGACGAGATGGTGGCGCGCACCTACCGGCTCGACCAGATCAACGAAGCGTATGCGGCGCTGCAGGGCGGCGCGGTGGCGCGCGGGGTGATTACGTTCGGGGTGTAGACGGGGTAAGCAGCATCGCCCCGATTAGGGCGGTTTCCAGAAACAACCGATACGCGAATTGTCATTACGAGGTGGCAGAAACTCGGACGCGGCCGATCCAAGACGTCATTCCGGCGAAAGCCGGAATCCAGGCGGACGCATCCACGGCCTGCACACGCGTCACATGCGGGCGTGCAGGCCGGCTAAAACCATGCCGGCATGACGGATTGGGGCGTATGACCAGACCGATAGCCGGTGAAGTTTCTGAGCAGCAGGCGAAGCCGACGAAGCAATCTCGACACGCCGAAAGCCGAGATTGCTTCACCCCCTGCGGGGGCTCGCAAAGACGCTCATAGATGCCGTATCAGATCATTCCGAAAAAAGCGCTCTAGTGTCAGGCGCAAGCGGCGCGTGTCCAGCACACGCGCCGCTTGCTTGCTCGCCGCGTTCTGTGTGCCCGCACCGCGTTGTCATGGGCACAACTTCGCCAACTCCGGTGACAGGTAGATGTTGCCCGGTTTCGCCACGTAGTTCGCATTCAGGAATTCGGCCAGCGGTTTCGCATAGTCGCTGACCTTGTAGCCCCAGATTGACTTGCTCCAGTCGACGTAGACCAGATGCTTGCCGCGGCTTAAACGCGCGATCGTGACGGGCAGCGTATCCGCAGTCCATTGATAGACCACCTGGTATCGCGATGCGGGTGGTATGTCCGCAAGAAAATAGAAAATCGAATCCAGCGGATAGTAAAGCATGCTTACGTCGTCGCGCTCGCACGTTAGTCGCCGCAATTCTCCCGCGCGTGCAACATATCCTCCCCAGGACGCTTCGAAGCTGAGGCGCTCGGATTGAGTTGTGGCGTACAGTGCATCCCGCGATATCATCCATGCCATCGTCAGCGCTGCCGCTATCCCCGCCAGGCGGGACAGCCAACGCGATATGCCTCGCGCACTGCTGCGTGTGACGATGAGCCATACGCCGAACATCAACGATGGTACGATATAGGGCGCTACCTGAAAGAAATCCCGCGCGCGTAGCAGAGTTGCCAGCAGAAAGATGTAGGTGAAACACGCTGCGACCCACTGTTTGCGGAACGCCAGCGCAGCCGTACCCAACACGGCCACCCAACGCAGGCTCAGCCCGGTGAATGCTATCTGGTCGACGAAGTTCGGAGTGATTTCGCTCCATGCAAACGTCGGCGGAACGTTGTTCATCCAGCCTATGCCCTGCATATACAGCCCGGCCAGCATGCCGCGCGCAAGCGCATCCGGCGGCAGCGGCGGACCCAGCGGATATTGGCTGTAGACATCAAGTGTGAACCGGATGGCAAGCTCGTAGAAGGCGGCCAGCGTGCCGGCTAAAACTAAGGCAAGCGCGCCGGCGATCACGATCACGCCGGCCACGCCGGCTGCCAGTGCCAATTGTCGCCCCCATGTGCGTCGCAGCGCGAGCGCAGCGCCGGCCACCGCCAGTGGAGCGGCCATAAGCGGATTGGCTATCAGCGCAATGCCGGCACAGAGGCCCAGGACGATGCCGGCGCCGCGCCTCAGCGCAGCGTCCGTGTGTAACGCCATCAGCGTGATCAGGAAGACGGACGCGATCAGCGGCCCCGTCAGCGCATGGTAGGTAGCCATGTGCCCGAAGTAGAACGGGCCGGATAGACACCAGGCCAGCGCTACAAAGCCAACCGCGACATACTGTCGCGTGGCCCACATCGTGGCGGCAAATACGACCAGGTTAAAGCCGAGCGCCGCCATGCGAATAGCGCCGATCGACTTTCCGAACAGAACAATCGTGCTCCAGATGAGGCCGTATTCAAACGGGAAATGATAGGTGGCTACGTCGGCGTACAGGCGAAGGCTTCGCGTTGCGAGCCAGCCCGCCATGATGTTGTCGCCCTCGTCTACGAATGTGAACAGGAAGCGGAACTGGTAACCAGCGGCGGCTGCGAGAAGCAGAAGCACCAGCCCGAAGGCCGGCTGCGCCTGGGGCTTAGACAGGCGGGAGCGGAATAACGCCAGCCGATTGGGTTTGGTGCTTTCCTGGGATTGCATGTAATAGGCTGCGGAAGCGATGAGAGCGACAATCGGGAGAGAAAGACAACGCCCGTGTTTAGATCATGAACGCCTTCCAGCGTTCATTGCTGGACGGCGGGACGGCGGTCTCGGTCAGGCCGTGCGCATCGTCGCGCAGGGCGCGCAGGCCAAGTTCGCGCGAGAGAGCGAACACCGGCTCCAGCGCGCTGATCTCGTCGGCGGTCATGAAGCGCGCGTTGGCGATCTCGTGGCCGTCGGCCAGCGGCGTGCCGGAGGCGAGCGCGGCGCGAAAGATGACGAGCACCGCGCCGAACTTGTCGTGACGTGTGCGCACGCCGATCACGTCGCGCACCGCGACCTCGACGCCGGTCTCCTCGCGGATCTCGCGGCGGATCGCCTCGTCGAGCGTTTCGTTGTGCTCGGCGTAGCCGCCGGGCAGCGTCCAGGTGCCCTTGTTCGGCTCGTAGTTGCGCTGGACGTACAGCACCCGGCCGTCGTGCACGACCGCGCCGGTCACGCCGACATCCCAGTGTTTGCTCAGATCGCGAGGCATACGTTCGTTCCGTTCTAGATTAACCGCAGAGCACGCAAAGAGCGCAAAGGATAAGACCTTAAACCGCAGAGATCACAGAGGACGCAGAGACAAAACCAATCTCCGGATTATCAGCAATAGAGCTTCTTCTTTGCGTCCTTTGCGGTTAGAAGTTGTCTTCCCTGCGTTCTCTGCGCCCTCTGCGGTTAGTTGCTTTATCGCTGCAGGATGCGTATCGGGATTTGCAGGAAGCGGCGCAGCAGTGCCTGGCCGGGCGGCAGCGGTTCGAGCCGCGCCAGCGCGCGCTCGTACGCAAAGATCGCTTCCACGAAGTTCCAGTTCTGCATGTACATCCGGCTCAGCCACTTGAGTGTCAGCGCGGCGTTCTGCTTGTCGCCAAGCCGCGTGAAGATCTCCTGTGCCTGCTCCAACCGCGCCGCCGCATCGCGCGGGTTGCGCATCTCACCGAGCAGGGTGCCGGTGTTCCCCAGCGCCTGCGCGCGCGCATGCTCGTTGCCTGCCTGCGCGAAGAGCGCGATCGCCGCTTCGAACTGCACGCGTGCTTCGTCACGCTTCCCCATGTGCTGATTGACGACGCCCAAGTCGTTGAGCGCCCGTGCTTCCGCCGCGCTGTCGCCGGACGCTTGCGCCTCGGCGCGCGCGGTGTTCAGCAGGCGCAGCGCCTCGTCGTAGCGTGCCGCGCGATACGCCTCGATGGCGCGCGCGTGATTGGGGTTGGCAGGCAGATTGCTCATGGTGGACCGATGCGCTTGACGAAGTCGCCGCGCGCGCCTAAACTCACTGCGAAATCGAAAATGGCAGCAGTGTGAACAACAGAATGAAGATCACGATGGCCAGCACGCCGAGCAGTTTGCGCGGCATGCCCAGTTCGGACACGTCGTTGAGCGGTATCGGGTGTTTGACGCCAGTGAACCAGATCAGGGCGACCCACACAAGCCAGCCCGACCATCCCGGATAGTACAGTCCCGGCATCCCAAGGAGCGATCCGATGAATGAGAGATCGACGCGAAAGGCCGGCCTGTCAAAAAACTCTGGCAAGGCGGGTAGGGCCAAAACGAGCATGATGCCGATCACGGCGTAGCCGACGTACTTCGCGCGTCGTCCCAGAATGGCAAAAACAATATGCCCGCCGTCCAACTGGCCGGCTGGCAGCAGGTTCAGCACCGTGACGAACAGCCCGACCCAACCGGCCCACGCCACCGGTGACAGCTGCACGTCCAGCCCGTCGTGCGGCAGGAACTTGCCAAACACCGCGTACTTTGCCGCAAGGTAGAACAGCGAGTTGCCTTCCTGCAGGCAGGTGCCGGGGCAGGTGCCGACGTGCGACATGGCCAGGCCGATGAGCAGCACCGGCACCGCAAACACCAGCCCGGCCAGCGGTCCGGCAATGCCGACATCGAACAGTGACTTGCGGTTGACGAACGGCGCCTTGAGCCGGATGACGGCGCCCATCGTGCCGATCGGGCTGATGAGCGGCGGCATCGGAATAAAGTACGGCAGGGTCACTGGTGCGCCATAATAGCGCGCCACAAAGTAGTGGCCCAGCTCGTGAGCGCCGAGAATCAGGATGATGCTCGCGGCGAATGTGAAGCCGTCGAAGAAGCTGAAGCCGCTGGTGGCGAACTGCCCGGCCAGCAGCGCGTCGAGGTTCGCGCTGTACAGCGCGCCGGTCAGGAACGTCGTGACGATCGTCAGCAGGAACAGCACGAGGTTGATCATCGGGTTCGACGGCTTGACGACGACCACGCCGGGTAGCGCCATGACCGACTGCCCGTCCTGCCACGGTTCGATGAGCGGGGTGTAGCCGATCTGCTCGAAGCGCGGGCGAATAGTGTTGAACGCCCGGTCCGAGTCGACCGTCAACCGACCGCGGAAGACGACCGCGCCGCGCGGCTCTTTGGCCTCGGTGACGGAAAATACATCGAAAACGTCGGCGATCGCGCGCCGCAATTCATCAACCGGCTGGGCCGGCGCCATTGGGTTCATTCAGGGCTCCTTGCGTACCAACTAAAAATTATACCACCATATGCCATCCCGTGACTTTGCCGCGCGCGCTGCTGAATTGCGCGTTGCCATCAACTATCACAACCACCGCTACCATGTGCTCGATGCGCCGGAAGTGTCCGACGCGGCGTTCGACGCGCTGGTCAACGAACTCAAGTCGCTCGAAGCGGCGCACCCGGAACTGGCGACGCCCGACTCGCCGACCCAGCGGGTGGGCGGCACGCGCCGCGCCGACTTTGGCTCCGTGCGCCATCCGGCCCCGATGCTCTCGCTCGACAACGCCTTCAGCGCCGACGACGTGCGCGCCTGGTATGAGCGCGTGCGCAAAGCGCTGGCCGCCGATGCTCGCGTGCAGATCGTCGCCGAGCCGAAGATCGACGGGCTGACGGTCGTCCTGCACTACGAGAACGGCGCGCTCACGCTCGGCGCAACGCGTGGCGACGGCGTCGAGGGCGAGGACGTGACCGCCAACCTGCGGACGGTGCGGACGATTCCCTTGCAGGTGCCGGTGGTCGGCCCGGCGCGCAAGGGGAGAGCCAAGCGCGCCGAGCACGAACGAGCCGCGCCGGAGCATCTGGTCGTGCGCGGTGAGGTCTACTTTCCGATCGATGAGTTCGCGCGCATGAATCTGGAAGTCGTCGCGGCAGGCGGCAAAGCATACGCCAATCCGCGCAACACGGCGGCCGGCGCGGTGCGTCAGCTCGACTCGAAGATCACGGCCACGCGGCCGCTGCGCCTGTTCGCCTACAACATCGTCGAGCTGCGCGGCGCGAACGTGGCGTCACAGTGGGAGGCACTGAACTATCTGCGCGCGCTCGGCTTCCCGGTCAACGCCGACTCCAAACTGTGCGCGGACGTGGAGGAAGCGATTGCGTACGCCGAGCGCTGGCTGAAGGCGCGCGACACGCTGAACTACGAAGCCGACGGCGTGGTGCTGAAGGTCAACGACTTCGCGCAGCAGGCCGAACTCGGCACCGTCGGCAAGGCGCCACGCTGGGCGGTCGCCTTCAAGCAGGCGTCGCAGGAGGCGGTCACGCGCCTGCTGGAGATCAAGGTCAATGTCGGCCGCACCGGCGTCATCACGCCGTACGCGGTGCTCGAACCGGTGCGCGTCGGCGGCGTGACGATCGTCAATGCCACGCTGCACAACGAAGACTACATCCGCGCCAACGACATTCGCATCGGCGATCGGGTGAAGGTCAAGCGCGCCGGCGAGGTGATCCCGCAGATCACCGGCCCGGTGTTGGAACTACGCAGCGGCGACGAGACGCCGTTCGCGTTCCCCACCGTGTGCCCGTCATGTGCGGAGGCGCTGGAGCGCGCCGAAGGCGAGGCGGCCTGGTACTGCGTGAACCCGCTCTGCCCGGCGCAGTTGGTGCGGCAGGTGGAGCATTTCGCCTCGCGCGGCGCGATGGATATCGAGGGACTGGGCGAGAAGCTGTCGGTCGTCTTCGTCGAGCACGGCTTCCTGAAGGACGTAGCCGACATCTACACGCTGCACAAGCACAGCGACGAACTGCTGGAGATGGAAGGCTTCGCCGAGAAGCGCGTCGAGAACCTGATGGCGGCGATCGAGGCGAGCAAGGGGCGTTCGTTGGCGCGGCTGATCTACGCGCTCGGTATTCGGCACGTCGGCGGCACCATCGCGGAACTGCTGGCGGCGCACTTCGATTCGTTGGATGCGCTCTCGAAGGCGAAGCACGAGCAACTGGACGAGATACGCGGCCTCGGCGACGAGATCGTGACGAGCATCGTGGACTACTTCCAGCATCCGGCGGCAAGGAAGCTGATCAAAAAACTGGCGAAGGCAGGGGTCAACCCCCAGGCCGCGCCGCGCGCGGCCGCCGCCTCCGGCGCGTTCTCCGGCAAGACGTTCGTCATCACCGGCACGCTGCCGAGCATGAGCCGCGAGGACGCGGGCGGGTTCATCAAGTCCCATGGCGGCAAGGTGACCGAC
The DNA here is from genome assembly GCA_016235055.1 of Chloroflexota bacterium. Classification (NCBI taxonomy): domain Bacteria; kingdom Bacillati; phylum Chloroflexota; species Chloroflexota bacterium. Next base: position 14,894 of record JACRMK010000067.1, read on the forward strand.
TCGGTCAGCAAGAAGACCGACTACCTTGTCGTCGGCGAGGCGGCGGGCAGCAAGCTCGACAAGGCGCGCACGCTCGGCGTGCCGACGCTGAGCGAGGACGAATTGCGAAAGCTGGCGGACTGACATGCTCCTCATCGACGGCCACAACCTGATCGGCAAGCTCTCCAACATCTCGCTCGGCGAGAAGGACGACGAAGCGAAGCTCGTGCGCATGCTGGAGAACTACCGGGCGATGAACCCGCACGAGCGGATCGCCGTGGTCTTCGACCCGGCGCGCGACGGGAACGGCGGCTGGCACGACATGCACGCGCACGACGGCAATATCATCGTGCGTTTCGCGAAGCGCGGCGAGGCGGCCGACGACATGATCGCGCGGATCGTGAAGGACGCCAGGAGCCCGCGCAGCTTCACGGTCATCAGCAGCGACAACGCCGTGCAGCGCGCCGTGCGTCGTCATGGTGCGAAGACGATGCTGTCTGAGGAGTTCGCCGAGTGGCTGGCGGCAGGCGGCAAGCCGCGCGTGCAGAAGCCGGTCGCTCCGCCTCCGCCGCCCGAGAAGCCGGAGCAGCCCGCCGCAGGTGACGTGACGTACTGGCTGCGCTTCTTCAAGGAGCCGCCGCCGCACCCGCCCGCGCCGCCCAAACCGCCGACGGGCAAGGCGCGCCCGGCAACGACCGCCGGCGCGACGGCCAAAGGCGGCAAGTCCGCCGGCGACGACGACATCGACGAGTGGCTGAAGCTGTTCAACGCGCCGCGTGACGACGCGGAGCCGCCCAAGCGCGTGCAGCCAGCCGAGTCGCCGGCCCGCCCAACCGTGCGCCCGAAGCAGGACGAGGAAGTGGACAGCATCGACTACTGGCTGCGCGTGATGAACCGCAAGCGGGACGACAGCGATTCATAGGACTGCATCTCAGTGCCCAGGACTATTCAAAGGTTATGGAAGGGCCGCGCGGTTTGTCAACGGACTTCCGATTAGCTGACCAGCCCCGGGGTTTCTTCAAAGTCGGATCTGCCCTCTCCCTAACCCTCTCCCGCGACGCAAATGCGGCGTCGCAGGCGAGGGGATTCGCTCCTTCCCCTATTCGCCGCTGTTGCGAACGGGGGAAGGTAGGGATGGGGGTAGCTTGGTCTCGGACTTTGAAAAGTCCCCGTGATTAGCCCGGTACATTACCCTCACACTGGAGACCCCGATGAGCAACGAACTCTGGCAGTTGGACGCAACCGACCTGGCCGCGCTAATCCGCGCCGGGCATGTTTCGGCGGTGGAGGCGGTTGAGTCGCACCTGAAACGGCTCGACGCCGTGAACCCGAAGCTGAACGCCGTGGTGCGCGTGCTGGCCGACGAAGCGCGCGCCGAGGCGAACCGCGCCGATGCGCGCCTGCGCGCCGGGGAGCCGGTCGGCCCGCTGCATGGTGTGCCGGTCACGACGAAGATCAACGTCGACCAGATCGGCTGCCCGACCGACAACGGCATCGTGATGTTCAAGGATTTGATTGCGGAGAGCGATAGCCCGCCGGTGGCCAGCCTGCGCCGCGCCGGCGCGATCTTCATCGGCCGCACCAACTCGCCCGCCTTCGCCATGCGCGCCTTCACCGATAACGCCCTGCACGGGCTGACGCTGAACCCGCACAACAAAGATTACACCTGCGGCGGGTCGAGCGGCGGCGCGGGCGCATCCATCGCGGTCGGCATCGGCGCGATCGGGCAGGGCAATGACATCGGCGGCTCGGTGCGCTGGCCCGCATACTGCAACGGTATCGTCGGCCTGCGCCCCACGCCGGGCCGCATTGCGGCAGGCAACATGAGCGCGACGTCCGACCGCCTGTTCGGCTCGCAGCTCATGTCGGTACAGGGGCCGCTGGCGCGCTCGGTGCGCGATGTGCGGCTGGCGCTCGGCGTGATGTCGGTCCGCGACGCGCGCGACCCGCTCTGGGTGCCTGCGCCGCTGGAAGGCGAGCCGCTGGCGCGCCCGATTCGCGTCGCGCTCGTCACGAACCCCGACGGCATCGCGCTGCAGCCGGCCGTGGTCGAGGCGGTGCGGCGGGCCGGTCGCTACCTGGCGGCGGCCGGCTATAGGGTCGAGGAGGTCAGCCCGCCGGAGTTGCTGCGCGTCTCCGAACTGTGGCACCCGCTCGGACTGCCCGGACTTAACCTGACGCTGCGCCCGGCGCTGAAACAGTTGGCGGATCCGGGACTGGAGACGTTCATCAACGCCTGGCTCGCAATGCGGCCTGCGTCAAACGAAGTGGCTTCCCTGCTCAACGCGATGGGCGAGCGCGACACGCTGATCCGCAAGTGGCAAATCTTCATGGAGACGTATGCGATCATCGTCATGCCCGCCTGTGGCGAGGTTGCGCTGCCGGTCGGGACCGACACGAACGGCATGGACGGCGCTCGGCGCACGCTCGAGGCGCTCCGCTTCCAGTTAATGCTGCCGGTGCTGGGACTGCCGGGGCTGGCGATGCCGACCGGCAGCCACGACGGCCTGCCGCTCGGCGTGCAGATCGTGACGCGCCGCTTCCGCGAGGACATCGCGCTCGCGGCGGGCGAGGTGATCGAGGCGCACGAGGGTGTGCGGCGGCCGATCGGCCCGAAATTCTAGAGTGAATACGCTATGAGTTGAGTCTTGGCCCCGCTGTACAACTATGCGCGGTGCTCAGCGAACCCACGAGCACAACAAAGGGTGGCGAACCGACAGTCTGTCGGTTCGCCACGCTGTTTTGTTGCAGCAGGCATGGGCCATCAATACAGGGCGCAGAAGTACGAGCCTCTCTGACGAGGCTGGCGAGCATCGCCCATCAAGGCGCACTCGCGAGCCACGGGCTGACATCCACACTGCCACTGACCGCGTTGCCGGTGCCATACGGCGCCGGGCCGGAGGCATCGCCCCACCAGTTATTCAGCGCATCAACCATGACCGCCCCGCTGTTTGCCACGCCGTAGCTGGTGTTGCTGTACAGGCTGCTGTAGTGGATCGTTGTCGCTGCCACGCCGGACACGAGGATGCCGGTATAGCCGTTATAGATTACTGTGGAACTGATGACGTCCAATGTCCCGTCAGTATTGACGATGCCGCCGCCAGTGCACCCATAGCAGTAGCCGCCGTAGCGCACGACGGCATGGTCGATCTCAGCCCAGCCGCCGCTACGGATCATGATGCTCTGCCAGTAGCCGGGCGTGGGCGAGGAAGCCGCGCCGTCGTTATTGGTGTCGCCGCCGGCGCCATCATCGGTCAGCGCGGTGAAGGTGACCGGTTGTCCAACCGTCCCAATGACCTGTAACAGGCCGTCTACCTGAAGCTGCGGGCTGGTATTCGAGAACTTGAAGACCACGTCGGGCAGGATGCTCAGCGTCTGACTGACCGGTACGTTCAGGAAGCTATTCACCACGTACGGGAAGCCGGCATTGGCGGTCAGCACGGTGGTGGCGGTGATGGTGCCATAGAGGCCGATGCCGTTAAGCCCGTTGTTTGAGCCGTTGTTGCCGGACATGCGCGCATCGCCGGTGAGATACTCGTTGGCGGCGGCGAAGCTCAGGTACGCGGCCCAGGTGGTGTTGCCGGTGAAGGTGTTGTTGCGGATGAGCGGGCTGATGGTCTGGCCGTTGCCATAGACGTACAGGCCGTACGCGGTGTTGGTGAGAAACTGGGTGGCGCTGACGGTGAGGCCGGCGCCGGTGGCGAGCAGGCCGCTGTTGACGTTGTAGGCGACAACGGAATTGGTCAAGCTGAGCGCCGCGCCACTGTACACGATGCCGCCGCCGGCACAGCCGTAGCAGTAGCCGCCGTAGCGGACGACGGCGTGGTCGAGGGAGGCGCTGCCGCCGCTGCGGACCATGATGCTCTGCCAGTAGCCAGGCGTGGGCGAAGTGGCCGCGCCGTCGTTGTTGGTATCGCCGCCAATGGCATCATCGGTCAGTGCGGTAAAGGTGACCGGTTGCGCGCTGCTGCCCGCGACGAGCAGTTGGCCGTCTACTTGAAGCTGCGGGCTGCTATTCGAGAACTTGAAGACCACGTCGGGCAGGATGCTCAGGGTCTGACTGACCGGCACGTTCAGGAAATTGGTGACGAGGTAGGGGAAGCCGGCATTGGCGGTCAG